>CAZFZC010000145.1:0-3000 GCA_964523155.1 uncultured Methanosarcinales archaeon | reverse complement strand
AGGCCTGCAAGAGCTGCAGATGCTATGTAAAGGGCCCTTACAGTTGCCACGCCAATGCTCCTCTCAAGGAAACCGGCTGCCGGAAACAGCAGCACAAGAAAAACGACTGCAAGTATCCCCGCAGTTCCGCCCTTCTGGCCAAAAACCAAGAGAAGTCGCCTGTAAACATAGTAATGCATTCCTGCGTATATTGCCAGGAACAGCGTGAAAAACACCGCAAAGCCCATTAGTCGGTTCATTTGGTGCTGCCCACTTCCCATGGCTCTATCCTGATGTCTGCTTCGTTTACGCCTATCTCAATCAGGATTCCTTTCACAGAACTGTTCATTTTTGGCGGCCCGCAGACGTACCATGCCACGCTTGCTGGATCACGGACATGATGTAGAATAGTCTCCCTGCCAATATGCCCGTGCAAAAATCCCGCAGCCTTTTCTTCAGTCAGTGCAAAGACTTTTCTTACCCTGCTGTTTTTCATGAGTTCATTGTAAAATATAATGTCCTGCCTTGTCTTGTTGCTGTAAAAAAGAGTCATTTCGCCTGGCAGGCCGCTGCGGCAGACATGCCTGATAATGCTTATGAAAGGGGTGATTCCGCTTCCGCCTGCAACAAAGCCAGTGCGCTTTGCATCCGGGTCATAGCTGAGCGCAACTCCATGCGGTTGTGAAATATACAGCTTCTCACCCGGCTGTTTTGCAAACATTCTCTTGGTAAACGCCCCGGCAAGCTTTACAGTGAGCTCCAGATAATCGTCATTTGGGGTGCTTGTGAACGTGAACGGCCTTACCTCTGCGGGCCGAAGGAGGCTGACCATGCAGTACTGGCCGCTTACAAAACCATACCCGCGGGGCCTTGTCATAACAAACGATTTTACGTTCCTGGCAGCGCCAGACACAGACAATACTGTAACATCAATCATTGTTCGTGCACTGGAAGCAGGATTGTTTATATAGGTTGTGCTACTCCGGGTTTAAAGCCTACTTCTTCTTGATGTGCTTCATTGCCACAATGTTGTCCCGTTCCATTTCCTCAAGGCGAAGGCTTATGAATGACATTGTTGCCTCCATCTGCGGTATTACAGAAAACTCAAGGGCATTTACCCTTCGCTTGGTCTTTTCAATTTCAGCAAGTATCTTTCGCATGGACACTTCAATCTCAGCCACCCTTATGGCAAGCTCAACCACGCGCTCGTAGCTGTGCGCAGCAGTGTCTATAAGGCTTGAGCCGGACACAATGCCGTAGCCCCTGTCAGAAAACGGCTTCTGGATTTCCTCAGTCTTGTCCAGCTTGGGAACCCGGATGCCCATGACATTCTTGGTGCTGGTCTCAATCAGGGCATGCCTGCTGTATGCCAGGGCAAGGCTTTTCAGGTACAGCTCGGATGTTGTTGCCCTGACAATCTTAAGGCTCCCTTGCGCCTGCAGGTACTCCTCAACCATTTCCTTTCTTGCCTGCTTTGCGTCCTTGAGAACCTCAAAAAACTCCATTATAAGCCCGTCGCGCTTTTTCTTCAGAAGCGAGTGGCCGTTTTTTGCGAGGCGTATCTTTTTCTTCAGGTTAAGCATCTCGCTTCTTGTTGGTTTCACATTCACTGCCATTTTATGCTGTAAAACTGGATGCTCTGGTAGTCGTATACCATTCCGCGCACAAAGCCGCCCCGCCCCATGTATCCCTGCAGGGCAGTGTCATTTTCAAGCCGTGCTGCCATGGCAGTAAGGGCCTGGGGCGTCTCTGCTACAAGCACTGTGTAAAGCGTGTTCTTAAAGCTCGTGCCCCTGCCAAGCGCATGGAGCCAGGCATACTGGCCTGTGCCAACCGTAAGGTCGGAAAGACCACTGATTGACTGCTTGGCCTCAAACACAGTGTTTGACTGCATGAACCTGCCGCCAACTATCTCTGAAAGCGAAAGCGGGTGCGTGCTGATGCTGATAACCTCCGGGTTTTGCGCTCCGGCCAGACCGCCGCCGTTCTTTTCAAGCACAGCCGGGTGTAGCTTCTGGCGGTAATTCTCGTTTGCAGCGAAAATCAGCCCTTTTATTTCCCTGAGAGGCCCGTCAAAGCCAAAAAGACCTGTCAGTTCGCATGACACATTGTTTACCATGAGGCCTGCAGCGTCATAGCCCATTTTCCTTACTACACTAAGCTGTTCAATAAGGTTCTCCTCTGGAGTGGGTTTTGCAGACGCAGCAACCCTGTATAGCTCAGGATAGCCTTTCCTTAGGTTTTCAATGTCCTCCCATGACTTCTGCGATAGTGCGTTTGCCTCTGCGCAGGCGCCGCAGCCAGAGCCCCTGGTGCTGGCATGGCCTGCCACAACAACATGACTGATTCCCGGCGGGAACGCTCCCTTCTGCGTGTCATAGAGGTTTCCTGCATTTTCCAGCGCATACATGCTTCCCCCAGAAAGTGCGCTGACAGGCACCCTTGCGTCTGCGCAAAGTATGACTGCTGTATCATACTGCCTTGGCCCCGGGGCTTTGCCCAGAGAATATGCCTCATGCATCTCAAGAAGGATGTCTCCTGGCTCTGTTTTCTCAATCACTGCCATCCTTTGCACCCTTGTAATACTTTGCGCGAAGCTTTGGGTCTATCCTTGTGAGCTCGTTTTCGGGTATGATGCCAAGCAGTTCCCAGCCAAGCCCCAGTGTCTTCTCTATGCTCCTGTCCTCCCTTCTGTCCTGGCACACAAACCTGTCTTCAAACTCAGACGCAAACTTAAGGAGACGCAGGTCTCGGGCAGACAGGCTCTCCTCTCCTACAATTGCCACAAGGCCCCTGAGGTCCACACCTGAAGCGTAGTTCGCGTAAAGCTGGTCTGAAACCTGCTTGTGGTCTTCCCTTGTCTTCTTCGGCCCAATGCCTGCGTTCATGAGCCTTGAAAGGCTTGGCAGGATGTTCACAGGCGGGTAAATCCCGCGCATGTGCAGCTCCCTGGAAAGCACAAGCTGGCCCTCGGTTATGTATCCGGTCAGGTCAGGGATTGGGTGTGTTATGTCATCGCCA
>CAZFZC010000144.1:0-3469 GCA_964523155.1 uncultured Methanosarcinales archaeon | reverse complement strand
TGGGAAAAGCCCTGTCACATTACAAGCTGGCTGTCACCTTCAACGGATGCTCCTACGACCTCAAGGTGCTGGAGCGTCTTGGCATCGGCCTTGCTGTGCCCCACATAGACCTTCGGCCGCTGTGCAGGAGAGTGGGTCTAAACGGCGGGTTGAAGCGTGTGGAGAGAACACTGGGCATAGCACGAGAGCCGCTCTCGTCGCAGATTCGTGCAGGCGAGCCTTTGCAGCTCTACCGGATGTGGCGGGCCAGCGGCGATGAGCACTACCTCAGGCTGCTAATTGACTACAACAGCACTGATGCAAGCAGCCTCAGGCAGGTCATGGACCTTGTCTATGCAGGGTGCAAGGATAAGCTTATGCATGAAGCGAGTACAGCCCAGGAAAATATTACCGCCAGGAAAATATAAATATCATTCAGTTTTCCACATCTTGCATGGAAGCGCTGTTCCACAGGGACTCATACCTTCAGGATTTCGAAGCTACAGTAGTCTCGGTCAAGGATGGCAGGTACGCTGTCCTGGACAGGACAGCTTTCTACCCAAACTCAGGCGGCCAGCCGCATGACACCGGAACTCTCACAAGGGTGTCTGACAACAAGGTCTTCAGGGTAGTCTATGCTGCAAAAATTGGCAGCGTAGTGAGCCATGAGGTTGAGCCCGCAGGCATTTTGCAGGGTGATAGAGTGCGAGGCGAACTTGACTGGGACCGCCGCTACCTGCTGATGCGTATGCATACAGCAGCCCACCTTCTTTCCAGGATCATTTTCGAGGAAGCTGGTGCTAAGACCAGCGGAAACCAGCTCGGCGTTGAGAGGTCACGCATTGACTTCACGCTCGAAAACCTTGACAGGGACAATATTCTGGGCTGGATTGAGAAGGCGAACAGCCTAATCAAAGAAAATCTGGATGTGACCATAAGCGCCATGTCGCGAAAGCAGGCCCAAAAGGACCTTGAGGGTCCGAGCAAACACCTCATGGCTGACATGGATGTCCTGCGCTCTGTTGAGATAACTGGCCTAGACAAGCAGACCTGCGGCGGCACCCACCTGAAAAACCTCTCAGAGATAGGGGCAATCGAGCTTGTGAAGGTTGAGAACAAGGGCAAGAACAACTGGCGCATATACTACACTGTCACCTAATTCCTGGTTCACTGGCAAAAAATCCTCCCTCTGCGCAAATAACAAGATTTATTTATTCTCAGCTTTTCTAAATCAGCATGATAGGCTTTGTTGTCAGCGCCACCTACAGGATAGTTGATGATAAGCCTGCTGTCATACTCTACGGGAGACTAAAGAACAATGAGAGCTTCAGGGCGCAAGTGTCTTTTACTCCCTATTTTTACATCCGCGCTAAAGACGAGAAGAAGGCACGCAGCCTCATACAGTATGATTTCGAGAAGTCTGCATTCAGGGATTTTGGCGGCAATCCGGTTGCCAGGGTAGTGATGGACAGGCCGCAGAACGTGCCTCAGGCAAGAAGAACCCTGGAAGAGGAGGGTATAGTTACATTCGAGGCGGACATCCGCTTTGTCCAAAGGTTCTTCATAGACAACGGCCTGATGGGTGCTCTGGACATTGATGGGGACTATGCTAAAGGCAAGCAGGTTGACAGGGTCTATGAGAACCCAAGGATTAGGCCTGCGAATGATATTGTTCTGCCCAGCACCCTTGTCTTTGACATAGAGACTGACAAGGATGTCAAGTCTGTCTACTCATACTCGCTTGTCATGGGAAAGACGAGGGAAGTGCACGTGGTGACACCAAAAAAGGGCAGGACTTATTACAGCTATGACGACGAGAAAAGTCTCCTGTCCTCGTTTGTTGCAAGGGTCTGCGAGCTTGACCCCGACATAATAAGCGGCTGGAACCCAATCGACTTCGACCTCAAGGTGCTCGAGAGAAGGATGAAGGCGCACAGCATACCGTTTGCTATCGGGAGAGACGATGAGGTGCTCAGGCTCAGGATTGTAAACGATTTTTTTAGGGAGAGCAGTGCTGTCCTGAGCGGCCGGATAGTCTTTGATGCAATCAGCATCTTAAAGCAGACCTTCCAGAGCTTTCCAGACTACAAGCTAGACACTGTCGCAGAGAAGGTCCTCAACGAGAAAAAGACAGTGCTTGAGGATGGCTTTTGGGACAACTTCACAGAGATCGTCAGGGACTCTCCGCACAGGGTTGCCGAATACAACCTAAGGGACAGTCTTCTTGTCCAAAGGATACTCCGGAAAAAAAAGCTGATTGAGCTCATGCAGAAGAAATCCATGCTTACTGGTATGCAGCTTGACCGTGTCAAAGGCAGCGTGGCAAGCTTGGACAGCCTCTACATACGGGAGGCGCGGGCCAGGGGAATCGTGTGCCCCAACGCTTCTTTTGCAGACAGGGAAGAACGCATTAAGGGCGCATATGTCATGGAACCCAGGCCAGGCATATACGACAATGTCGTTGTGCTCGACTTTAAGAGCCTCTATCCTTCAATCATAAGGACCTACAACATCGACCCTTTCTCGTTTGACCCAGGGGGAAGCATAATCGCCCCTAACAACGCCAGGTTCAGAAACGAGCCAGGCATCCTTCCAGAGATAATAGAGAAGCTTGCAGAGGAACGTGAGAAGGCAAAGTCCGACAATGACAGTGTCAAAAGCTATGCTATCAAGATTATCATGAACTCATTCTACGGCGTGCTCGCGAATCCCAGCTGCAGGTTCTACAGCCGCGAGCTTGGCAACGCCATAACCAGCTTTGCGAGGCAGGCCATCAAAGAGACTGCAGATATCATCAAGAAGAAGGGTTATGATGTGCTGTATGGTGACACCGACTCTGTGTTCGTGGACCTGCACGAGAGCAGTATTAAGGAAGCAAGGAACAAGGGCGAGAACCTAGCCGCAAAGATAAACAGGCATTTTGACAGAAAGGTGAAGAAAGAACATGGCCGCACAAGCTTTCTTGAGCTGCAGTTCGACAAGGTCTTCCGGGTGCTGCTGCTCCCCAGACTGAGGACTTCAACCCTGGGTGCAAAAAAACGTTACGCAGGGCTTGTGGTAGAGGATGGAGAGGAGCGGGTCTCAGTAACGGGAATGGAGCTTGTCAGAAGAGACTGGACTGGCATTGCAAAGCGGGTGCAGGCTGGCTTGCTCGACCGAATCTTCCACAAGAAGGAGGTGGCAGGCTTCCTCAGGCAGGTTATAGAAGAGCTAAGGGAAGGCAGATGCGACGACGAGCTTATCTACAGGAAGTCTATCAGGAAGCACCTGCACGAGTACACAAAGACAACACCCCCTCATGTCAAGGCTGCAAGGATGCTGCCCAGACTAAAGAGCAATGTCATAGAGTACTACCAGACTGTAGACGGCCCGGTGCCTGTTGAGATTGTCAGGCAGAAGGGCATCAAGATAGACTATGACCACTATATCGAGAAGCAGATAAGGCCAATAGCTGAGTCCATACTGACGCTGTTTGATACAGACCTCTCTC
>CAZFZC010000143.1:1298-3538 GCA_964523155.1 uncultured Methanosarcinales archaeon | reverse complement strand
ATTTATATACAACAATGCCCCGGGGCAGGGCATGATGCCGCAAACGCACCTTGCAGCAGCAACTTTTGCAGGGCTGATGATGTTGTTTTTTGGCGTGCCTCATGCATACGTGCTGCTCTTTGTCGCCTGGAGCGTTCTTATCGACCTGGACCATGCGATGTACCTGGTCATCGGGCAAAGGACAATATCTCCAGGGAAAGCGCTTGAGCTGACAAGGCTCTACCTCAGGAAGAGAGAGGCACACCTATATGTGTTCCATTCCCCTGAGTTTTTGGCAGCGCTTGCAGTGATTTCTGTACCCTTCACTGCCGCAAGAGTTGTCCTTGCTGCAACTGTGCTCCATACTGTCATGGACACGGTCAGCATGCACAGATTCCACAAAGACTTTCGGTGGTACCTGAGGTGGTCTGTCCTATGCAGTACAAGGAAGTGATCCTGGCAGGTTCTGCCTTCCTGTTCATATTCCTGGGATTTGACAGCTGCCAGCAGTACCTGGCGGCATACTTCGACAGCCTGGGTATGGCAGGCCCGGGATTTCTGGCGCTGCTGGTCTTATACCTGACGTTTGTGCTCTCCCTGCCCCTGTCAGGGACGGCAGTGGCAAGACTTGGGACAAGAAACTGCATGCTTGCCGCAGTACCCGGGTACTGCGCTTTTCTCTTCAGTGTCGCAACGCCTGGACCGCACATCTACTTCACAGCCGCCCTTGCAGGGCTGTCTGCAGCCCTGCTCTGGACAGGCGTAAACACCCACATTGCCGTTATAAGCAGGCACGGGGACATGGGGAAAAACTCAGGGCTCTTCCTCTCGCTCAAGAACTTTGGGCCCTTTCTTGGTATAATCATGTTTGGCCATCTGGCCCTGCACTGGGAACTGACAGCTGTCTTTTCAGTGTATGCTCTCGCCCCGCTCCTTGCCCTGCCCCTGCTCTCGCAGCTTACAAATCACAGGACGCCTGCGCAGCAAGGGTCGGCGCTCAAAGTGTTCGGATCAAAAACTGCGCTCTGTGCTGCCCTAATCTGGTTTGCGGCCTTTTTTGCTTTCGGGCTGTCAATAAGCATCCTGCCTGTGCAGATTGCAAGAGTGAAGGGGCTAAGCTACCTGGCGCTTGTCATGCCGCTTTTCTATATCCTGCCGGTCCTGGCCTCATACTTGCTCGGCGATCTCTCAGACAGGACAGGACGCAGGCGCATGCTGCTCTTTTCTTTCACAGCATTCATTGCCGGCCTTCTCATACTCATAATGCGCCCTGGAACAGTCATTTTCCCGACAGTGCTTCTTGCGCTTGCATTTGCAGGGCTTCAGGCAATGACCTTTGCAATGGTTGGCGACCTCTCGCCCAGGGACCGCCTGCCGCACCTTACTGCGCTTTTCTGGGTCTTTCAGAACAGCGGTGTTGTCTGTGCGCTTGTCCTTTCAAGCGTTTTGCCCCCCATACGGCTCTTCATTGCCGGCGCTGTCGCAGTGTCTGCAATACTGCTTGTCCAGCTGCCATTCCTGAAGCGACCGCTTTCAGAGACAAGAGAAAAAATCCGGGCTGAACTCCAGCCGAAATAGAAACATATTTATACCAAAACCAGATAAAATCCACCAATGAACAATAAGGGACAGGCTGGCGCTGCAGGGGCACTTCTTGCTCTAATTGCAGTGTTTGTCCTGCTTTACCTTCTGATGATCCCGGCAGACTTAAGGGAAGAGCTATTAAACGACGGAAGCAGCGGCAAGAAACCCAGCGAGGAAGAGCCTGCAGGCGCCAGGTTCAACAAGACTGTTTTTACTGCGTCCCCGGGCAGGATAGATTACCTGAAGTTCAGCGAGTATGAGCACCCGCTCCCTGCTGTGAACCTTTACAGCTCATCAAGCGCAAAGACAAAGCAGATTGGGGACGGGATATATGTCAAGAACGGCATATTTGACAGGAAAGACGCAAACGTGTCCTTCCGCCTGGACAACAACGCGCAGAATGTGTTTCTGAGCTTTTCACTCAGCCCGAACAGAAACAACCGTGGCAGGCTTCAGATTGCGCTCAACGGCAACACAATATATAACAGGCAACCGTCAGGCCAGACCCGGCCCATCCGGCTCGAGGGGCTAAATACAGAAAACACCCTGACGTTTTTTGTTTCCGGCGTGGGCTACCGGTTCTGGACAACCAACGAGTACGAGATACTGGATTTGGCGCTGTTTTATGATGTTGTTGATGACAGCACACAGACAAGCAAGAACACATTTATGGTCAC
>CAZFZC010000143.1:0-1288 GCA_964523155.1 uncultured Methanosarcinales archaeon | reverse complement strand
AGAGTCTGAGAAGTTTAACCTGGAAAGCGCCCAAATCAAGTTCTTCCCAGACTGCAACAGGCATACCGCAGGAAGGCTTAATGTGTACATGAACTCAAACCTCATCTACAGCGCAGTTCCCGACTGCGGGCAGATTAACATGGTTGAGCTATCCCCTGCGGCGGTTGAGGCAGGCCAGAACAGGGTGACGTTTGCCTCAGAGGGCGGAAACTACCTAATTGACAACATAGTTGTGAAGACAGAGATGAAGTCTATGACCTACCCCGCATACTACTTTGACCTGCCGGCTTCCCTGTTCTCAAAGCAGGTTGAGGAGGATGCTGACGAGGACTGCGGGGACATTGACGGCGTGTGCCCGAAAGGCTGCGACCCTGATCAGGACAAAGACTGCTGCCTTAAGGAGACAAGCAGCTACTGGTGCGACTACCAGCCAGCAAATCAGGACGACAGGTGCAGGGGGGTAACGAACGTCCGGTACTGCTACCTGTGCCCATCAGGATACGAGAACATTCACGGCGATGCGCCGGAGGAGTGCGAAGATTTATGCGGCGATGACAATGACGGGGTGTGCCCGGGAGGCTGCTCAAGGTACTACGACAAGGACTGCTGCTATGAGATTGACCCGGAGAACTTCTGGTGCGACGACATACCAAAATATGGGCTTGCAACCTGCAAGGATGCAATCACGAGGGACGAGTGCAGCGCCTGCGCTTCAGGCTGGCAGAGCGACGAGTCAGATTTCACATGTCTTGCTGAAACAGACGATGACACAGTTGCAGTGCTTAAGTCCAGCTACGACGTCCGCCTCACGCTTAAGTTTGCAGATGCCAGGGACAAGAAGGCAGGCAGGGTTTTTGTGAACGGCTACCAGTTCTATTTCAGCACTTACGATGACGAGTATGACAGGGTTATAGACAGCTATGTTGAAGACGGAACAAATTCAGTCAAGATTGAGCCTGACCAGTCTGTGCTGGAGATACGCGAGCTCGTGATTGAGATTGAGGATTAGATTTATATAAGAGTTCTCACAGGGATTCTGCACAGGGCAATTAAAAAAGAAGTGCAATAATGGGAGTACGCGATTTTGTAAGGAGGCATTACGACAGGCACTGGGGAGGGCATCTGGAAGACTACAGGGGCGCGCGGGACAGGCTGAGGCACGAGCAGGACGCAGAGGAGAAAAAGCGCCTGGAAGAGCAGATGCGCCGCAGCAGGAACAGGATGGCCATGACTGCCGGAGCAGGCCTGACTCTGGGCGCAGGATACCTGGCATACAAGGGCGGCAAAA
>CAZFZC010000142.1:0-3546 GCA_964523155.1 uncultured Methanosarcinales archaeon | reverse complement strand
TATGTATGTGGGCTTGGGATAGATAAGTAGCAGCAGTGCAACAACAGCCAGGGCAGGCATGAGCCTTCTAATCATTTTTCCTCTTTTATTCTGCTCCCGGCAGGACACTATTAATAGTTTTTGGTAATTCGCGGCCTCTTACACTATAAGCGTGGCTGGTGATTCGCCTGCCCACCGGACCTGCTGTTGCCAGTTGTCTCGGCCTAGCGCGGTATACAGTTTCTGGCATATGCTGCCCGGCTTCCAAGCCCTTCCTCTATTCGTAGCAGCTCGTTGAACTTGGCTGTACGCTCTCCCCTGCAGGGTGCGCCAATTTTTATCTGGCCGCACGAAAGCGCAGCAGCCAGGTGCGAATTGTACGCGTCTTCAGTTTCCCCGCTCCTGTGGCTTACCATGACCTGCCATCCGCAGGACCCTGCCAGCCTTGCAGCCTCTAGGGCTTCTGTCAGCGTGCCTATCTGGTTCAGCTTCAGGAGAAGCGCGTTGCACAGCCTCTTCTGCTGCGCAATCCCTATCCTTGATGGGTTTGTTGCAAGCAGATCGTCTCCCACAACCTGAAACCCTGCCTTAGAGGTCAGTTTTGCCCATGGCTCATGGTCGTCCTGGTCAAATGGGTCCTCAATGCTCACTATCCTGTACTCCCTGGCAAGTCCTATGTAATACTCGAGCAGCTGCCGGCCTGTAAGGCTTTTTTTTAGCCTGTACCTGCCTGCCCTGTAAAACTCGCTTGCTGCTGCATCAACAGCTATGCACATTGTCCTCTGGTAACCTGCTTCTTCAATAGCACCCTGTATAAGCTCAAGCGCCTCCCCTGCACTCCCAAGCTGCGGCGCAAAACCCCCTTCATCGCCCACATTAGTGGCAGGTTTTCCGAATTTTTTTTCAATTATTGACTTCAGGACATGATATGTTTCGCACACTGCCCTGGTCGCATCCCTGAAGCTGCGCTCTCCAAGGGGCGCTATCATGAACTCCTGCATCTTCAGGCTAGTTCCGGCATGCCTGCCGCCATTGATAATGTTACAGAAGGGTACAGGAAGCACCGGTTTCTTTTTCGTCAGTTTTGTCAGGTGCCTGTAAAGGGGGTTGGCGCCTGCTGCTGCGCGGCTGACCGCAAGGCTGACTGCAAGAATTGCGTTCGCGCCAAGCCTTCGCTTGTTCATTGTCCCGTCAAGGGCAATCATTGCACTGTCAACTTTCTCCTGTTCCATGGCATCCATGCCGCGGATTCTTTTTCCGATAATCCCTATGTTCACTGCAGCTTTTGAAACGCCCAGGCCGTGGTAGGCCTTCCCATGGTCCCGAAGCTCATGCGCTTCGTAAATGCCGACAGACGCCCCGCTTGGCACAGCAGCCCTGGCAGTTACATCTCCGGCAGTAACCTGCGCCTCGACAGTGGGATTTCCCCTGCTGTCTATTATTTCGCGGCCCCTGACATTCCTGATTTTAAGCAAGCCAATCACCTCTTTTTGTATCTTGTAAACCGCCTGCAGTTTGCACAGTAGTAGCTCACAGTCGCCCTGTTCACCCTTACGCGAGCGTTTCTCCCAGGAACAAGGTAGGCGTGGCAGTGCCTGCAAAGCCTGCGCCTGTACTCGGGCATAATCCTGCATTTGGCCTTCATTGCAACCAGCCTTGCAAGGTCTGCATACCTCTGTGCCCGCTTCATGTCCTGGGTTTCTTCAGCCAGCGAAAAAAGCCTCTGAATGCGCCTGCGGGCAGTTTCCTTGATATGTGGTTTTGCCCTGTGCCGCTGCTTCATGCCGGTATACATCTGGCGCGTCTATAAAAAGTTTTTTATAGCCCTGCGCAATGCGCCTCATAATGCTTGACAGGATAAGGAAGATTCTCTTTGCATCCGAAAAAAAGCAGCCGAGACAAGCTGTTGTTCCCGCCGACAGCCTGTTGGACTGGCTCAAAAAAGAGGAGAGAGCCATATACGAAAATGAAAAGCCAAGGCTGCAAAGGCTGCAGGATGAGTTGGACAGCCTCAGGCACGCGCTCAGGGAACTGCTTGACACGCTGGAGACAGCAGAGCTTCGCAACAAAAACATTCCTGGCAGGGTTGCGCACATAATGGAAGGCAACCGGGCATCATACATTGCAAGCGCGCGAAAGCTTCTGGCAAAGCTTGAGTTTGTCCCCCAGGGGCCAAACGACACAATGTCGCTGGCGCATTTTGAAAAGGATATGGAAACCTTCAGTGCCGAGGTCCAGAAAAACAGGGCAGTGCTAAGGGAGTTTTTCCTGACAGACATGACCAGAATTAGTGACGCGCTCAGGCGCATTGCGCAGCTGCATTCTGATGTTATAAAGCTGATGGATGAAAGCGGGCTGTCGGGTGTTGCAAAAATACACGAAAAAATTGAAGAGCTCATGCAGAGGAGGGAGGCAAAGGTCAAAATTGTGAAAGACAGGAGCATCATGCAGGCAAGGCTCAAGGAAGAGAAAAAATCCCTATCTCATACTGAAAAAAAGCTTGCGGAATTGAAAAGTAGCAGAGAGTATGCGGCATTTTCCGACATGCGGGGCAAGCTGCAAAAGCTCAAGAATGAAAGGGCAGAGCATGCGAAAAGGATAACTGACATATTCCTTACAATAGACAGCGCAATGCGCAGGTACGCACACCAGAGCATCGAGGAAGAGCTGATTGCAGACTACCTCAAAGACCCTGTGCAGGCCCTTTTCAGGGACGAGAAAAACAGGATAGCAAAGGTGCTTGAAAGCCTGGCAAAAAGCATTGAGTCCGGCAGCCTTGGCCTCAAGGACAAGAAGCGCGATAAGATGCTTTCTGCTGTCCTCTCGGTTGACCCTGTCAAACTGCAAAACGCAAGGGAGGAGCTTATCCTGCTTGCCAGAAAGGTTCGCGGGCTTGAGGAGCAGCTGAAGGCATCCCCCATAATGCATGACTACAACGAGCTTACCTATATTGAGATGCACACGAGAAACAAGATTGATAGGATTACATCTGAGATTGACCTTGCGGATAAGGCGCTCGCAAAGCTTGACCCTGCTGCAGAAGAGGAGGGTGTTTGCGCTCTTGTAATGGAAACCCTCAACATTGAGCTCTCTATTTCCTAGCAAGCTCCTTCATGGAACTGACGATTAGCCTGATTTGCTTCTTGAGGTTCCCCAGGCTTTCCCTTGTGACAAAATCCTTTTTCAGCAAAAAGACCTCTGCAAGGTGTTTCTCCTGCTCCCTTAGCCTCTTTGCAAGGCCGGCAGATTTTGCAGCAAGCAAGTCCTCAAGCCCTTCCACCCTCCTGCTTAACCTGTCAAGCATCCTGATCTTAACGGCGCTTTTGGAAACCCTGTTCAGCTTTTCTAAAAGCCCTGCCAGTTCTGCCATGCTTCTCTGCTGCAGCTTCCTAACCTCATCCCCTGCCCTTTTTTGCGCCTGCTCCAGGCGCATCTGGCGTTTCTCAAGCGCAGCAATTCTCTGCGACTGCCTGTGCAAATCCTTCCTTTTCGCAAAGCTGTCCCTGACCTCAGCAATATCAACGCTGCTGTCCTCGAGCTCGTCAAGCTTGCCGCAAAGCACGTTCA
>CAZFZC010000141.1:0-3607 GCA_964523155.1 uncultured Methanosarcinales archaeon | reverse complement strand
ATCAGAATCCAGGTTTCTTTATATAACTTTCGGTCAGCAAATTGCCTTACACGCCCTGTAGGTGCCGAATTTTGGGGTTTGGGCGGGTCTGCCTTTTGGAGACCGGCTGGCCGGGCAGCCAGGCACGCCTGCCAAAAACATTATAAATGCTTTGGAAATAAAATAGGCCGATGCGCGGCCTGACACTTGCAGTTCTATCCCTTTTTGTTACAGCGTTGCCGGTGGGGGCAGACTATTACCTTGCAGACACAATCGCCCTGGAACTGAACATATCCGGAGAGATTCTGGTTGTGCCGGCTGCAGGCGACTACAGTGTAAGAAACGTCAAAGCCCACCTGTCATATTTTCCCAGGGAGGATTTGCGCCAGGAGGTAGTCAGCATGGATTTACGCGGCGGCAAACTGGCTGACGACGAATATGTTTTTGAATGGAAGGAGCCCGGAGAACAAACCCTGGGTTTTGGGGTTAGGTCCGGGGTTAAAACCTTCAGCGCCATGACCGAGGTAAGCGAACAACTGGAGTTTCCTGTTGCCGAGCTGCCTGCTGAGATGTCCCCATATCTTGATGAAACCCCCACAATAGACTACAGCCGCGGCAGCATAACTGAGCTGGCAAACAGGCTTGCGGCAGGAGAGAGCGACATGTTCGTCATGGCCCATAAGCTTGCCGCCTGGGTCAATTCCAACATCGAGTACGACCTGAACACAAAGACTGCAGAGGCAAGCCAGAAGGCAAGCTGGGTGCTCGAGAACAGGTACGGCGTCTGTGACGAGATAACAAACCTGTTCATAGCTCTGTGCAGGGCGCTTGGCATTCCTGCACGCTTTGTTTCCGGGCTATCGTACAGTGAGCTTTACCCTGAGAAATGGAGCCCGCACGGCTGGGCAGAAGTGTATTTTCCCGGCCACGGCTGGGTGCCCTTTGACGTTACATACGGCGAATTCGGTTACATAGACCCGGCACACATCAAACTCAAGGTTGCAGAGGACGCAAACCGCTCAAGCTCGAGGTATGAATGGGAAGGCTATAACGCAGACCTTGTGCCAAAGGGGCTCGTCATGCAGACAAGGGTTCTTTGGGCAGAGGGCACGAGGCGTTCCCATGTAGAGATAGATGCAAAGGCCCTTAAGCAGAAAACCGGGCCGGGCTCCTACAACGCCCTGCAGGTAGGTATTGAAAACAACCACGATTACTACGTGCCTGTTGAGATTCGCCTGGCCATGTCGCAGGGCATCGAGTACCTGGAAGATTCGCGCAGGTTTCTGCTTGTCAGGCCCAATAGCCGTGCCACGGAGTTCTGGATTTTTGTAACGCGGGACAACCTCCTTTTGGGATATGTCTACAATTTCACGCTTGCTGCACATACTGCGGAAAATGCAAGCGCAAAAGCATTCTTTTCAGGAGAAGCAGGGGCAAGGGTTTACTCCCTTGGCGAAATCCGGGACGCAGTTGACGCGCTGAGGGAGGAGGAGGAAAAGGCATACTCGAGGAACATTCAGCTCGAATGCACTGCAGAGCAGGTATACTATGTGCATGAGACTGCCACAGTAAACTGCACAGTTCAGAACACAGGCAATGTCATGCTCAGGGGCCTTGGGGTGTGCCTAAAGGACTGCAGGACATTTGACCTGGGTATAGGCAGGTCAGCAGCAGCAGTCTTTGATTATTACGTCAACCATTCAGGAATGCAGGACATTTCAGTTGTTGCCCAGAACAACGAAGTGGCAAAGAGGGCAAGTGTTGTTTTTGCCGCGTGGGAGAAGCCACGTGTTGTCGTGGAGTCGCTGCAATACCCCGAAAGAACAGAGTTTGGCAGAGGATATCAGATTGATTTTGCCCTGCGGTCCGAAAGCCAGTCTATTCCAGCGGACGTGAAAATCCGGCTGATAAGCGATTCCTTCAGCAGGGAGTGGTCAGCCCGGGAGCTCTCGCAGCCCAGAAAATACAGCGTCAGTGTCGGCCCAGGCGTTCTCAGAAGGGAACTAACCGAGTTTGCAGTTGATGTGGAATACTCGGATTTGCGCGGCAACACATACAAAACCCAGGAACGGTTTTCCATTGCGCTTGAGAATGTAACTGTCCGGGACAGGGCAGCCATGCTGTTTGGCAGTATCAGTGCCGAGAGCCTGCCGCTTTTTGCAGCAGTTGCCTTCTTTGCAGCCGGAATCATTACAGGCTACATCTTTCACAGACGCAGGCTTTAATAATCCGGTCGCATTACCATGAGCCATGAGAAAAAGGCTGTACTTCTGGACAGGAATGGTCTGCGTGTTCGGCGCGGTTTTTTTCCTCGGCCTCTTGGGGCACCTGGCAGGCCGGGGGCTTGTCGGGTTCATGCCCCCGCCTTTGGAAAACTACGTCATAATGGCTTTTGCAGCCTCGGGAATAGCCAAAAGCACATATGAGGTGGCAACCCAAAAGAATTTATACTCATAGGCCAATCAGGCGCACATGAGGGGCCTGCTTGCAATTATCCTGCTGGTTACAGCCTGCAGCAGCCAGGAGGCGCCAGCCTTTTCGCAGCAAAGGTTTGCAGACGTAACAGAAACGCAGGAACCGGGGTTTTCTGCCATCAGGTGCAATATTGGCAGCAGGGACTACTATGTTGATGACATATTCATATATCATGTGAATTCCAACAGGGACGAGGTTGTCTACACTCCTGCTGCAGAGTACCTGAGGCCATGGGAATATCCAAGATGGCAGTACCGCCACAATGTGCATGACCAGTCAATGTACGGGAAAATCAGCAAATATGTTGCAGACAGGATGCAGCCAAACGGCGAACCTGTCAACTGCACAAACACAACAGAAATCCCCGCAGGCTTTTCCGGGTTTCTCAGAACACACAGGCACCTGTATGCCAATTACAGCAGGGGTATTGAAATTGCTTAGGGCAGCAGCATTTGTATTGCTTCTTATTGCTGCGTGTGCACAGGTTGAAGAACCCCCGGACAACGCCCCGGCGGTTTCTGCGCCCGTGTGCCCACAGTGCCCTGCGGTAAACTGCACCAAAGCACATTGCTCAGCAGAGACCAACTATCTGTGCAGGTATGAAAACATAACACCGTGCTGCGGCAACAGTGTTTGCGAAGAGGGAGAGTACAGCCGGTGCCCAGACTGTACGCTGTGCGCGCAGGCAGTATGCAAAAACGCTACTTATGACTATGAGGGGCAGGCATGCATATACACGGACATTGTCCCGTGCTGCGGCAACAGCATCTGTGAGGAAGGCGAGCAGGGCAGGTGCCGGGACTGCCCTGAATGCACAGCACAAGACAAATGCATGCAAGCGTTTTTTGACACCGCAGCACAGGCCTGTATGGAAAAGCCCATCATCCCGTGCTGCGGCAACAGCATATGCGACAGGGGCGAGGACTGCTCAAAGTGCCCTGCAGACTGCAGATGCGCTGATGAGGCGCTGCCGGAGTTTCCGGAATTTCTTGACCGCGTCCTGATTGTTGTAGGAGACCTTGCAACAAGCCAGGACAGCCTGACAGCATCCTTTGTTTCCACAAATCTTTACCTGGAAGGCGCACAGCCAGAATCAGCCATTTACAGTATGGCTGACGCAGACAAGCTGGAAGAATGGGATTTGATTGTCCTT
>CAZFZC010000140.1:0-3608 GCA_964523155.1 uncultured Methanosarcinales archaeon | reverse complement strand
ACACAAGCAACAATGCACAGAGCGTGTTTGTGCCACACTTCCTCAAGAACATCACAGCCAGCGCAAGCCTGCAGGAACAAGGCGACCTGCTAAATGTAAGTATCAACGCAAAAAACGCCAACAACTGCTCCCTTGGGCTGGCCGGCATCTACTTTTACCTGCATGAGAGCCTGAACCTTACTGCACCCTCAGAAATGTACAATGCAACACTTGCCGTGCCATACGGGGGAAACAGCTATGTCTGGTACAAAAATTTCACAGGGCTTGACACATTCAGCTTCAGCTTCCTTGTACAGGGCGTAAATGACTATGAAAAATCACAGATGTATCTCGGCCTGGACCCAAGGTAGAGGCGGCCTGAGGGTGCCCGCGCCTGCTGCACACTGCAAACCCGGCACGTTGCTCTTGAAAAAAGGCAAAAAGAGTTCTCATGGCCACAGGGTTGCCAAAAAAGAAAACTTTATATACTTGGGCTCTGATGTATATGTTATATTAATAGCGAAAAAGGTATACCCAATGCCAATCAATGAAAAAAAGGGTGAGATGGGAGTAGGGACACTTATTGTGTTCATTGCCATGCTTCTTGTTGCTGCAGTTGCAGCAGGCGTCCTGATACAGACTGCGGGCAGCCTGCAGGAGCAGAGCCTTTCAACAGGCCAGCAGGCAAGAAGCCAGATATCAACTAATGCAAGGGCAATAGAGGTCAGCGGCACAGACGGCAGAAACGGAAACCTGACGGATTTCCAGGAAATAATAAAACTGGCTCCTGGATCCGACCCTATAAAGCTGACGCAGGTTATCTTTACATTTAACACAAAGGACAGGACAAGCACCCTGAAATACAGGGACACATCCGATGCAATCTGCGAGAAGAACAATTCAGCGGGATACAACACCTGGAACCAGGAACTGCTTGGCGAGATTGAGAACCATGCGGGAATCGACACTGCCAGCGGATACAACATCCGCCACAATGCCCAGACTGACATTGGCGTCGACCTTGACGACGACGGCTCCGCAGACTATGTCTGGGTGTGCGTTGACCAGGGTGTTGCAGGCGCCCTTTACTGCCCTTCCCCGTACAACCAGAGCTTCCACTACCTTGTCTTCAACCTGAGCGCCAACGGCCTCTTGTATGTGCCTGTCATAAACGACGATGACAGCCTGGCGAACCTCTCGAGTGTGCAGCCGGACAGCGCAATAAATACAACTGGTTTGCCCATAGGAGCCTTTGGGTATATTGATGCCTACAGGACCAGTGCAGCCAACCAGTACATGATAAGGACTATTGACAACCCGAACCCCGGAGCATACTTCAGGATTTATGAAAACTCCCTCAGGCTTGAAGAGGACTATGATGATGACGGGGGAGACGATTTCTTCAGCGTGAATTCAACACATGCTGTGCTTTGGCTCAGCTCAGGCCAGAACCTCTCCCTCAACCTTGGAGCCAATATCAGCGAGGCCCTGCACAACATAAGCCTAAGCCAGAATTTTGACAACGGCTCTGTCATTGCCACACTTGGCATTGACGCAGTAATGACACAGACAGACTACCTCCCTTCAGGCTCTGTTACGATTACCCCATACAAACTTGGTGAGGGCTATTTCTCTGCCATATATGAGCAGGACGGCACGAACCATGTGGAGGGAAACCTCCAGCGAGGGGACATTATAAGGCTCTGCTTTGAGTCGCCTGGCCAGATTACCGAGGATGAGCTTGTCAGGCTTAACTTCATTCCAAAGATAGGCACTGCGACCCTGACGCAGTTTGTGACGCCTGACGTTATAAGCACTGAGCGGGTTTATCTGTACCCGTAGCCAGGCATCTGGGGAATGAGAAGAATCCTGTTTCTCTGAGTTTACCTTGTATTTCTCTGGTGCAAAACAGTGCAGCATGTCCTGGCTGCGGAACGCTATTATATCTAAATAGGTCTAATATAAGACTGTTCTAAATATAATTTTATATTATATTCTAATATTATTGCATCAATAATTCGATATATTGTATGATATTCTCAAAAACTTTATATATAAGTTATATACAAATAAATGTAAAATTGTAGCAAATTAATTATATCAGTATAGAAAAAGAGGCACTATGAACACAGAGAGCACAGAATGCGCAATAATCCGGCTGTACGATGATAATCCTGTGAACCTGTTCTCAATCAACCAGATTGCGCAAAAGCTGGGCAAGGCATATCCCTATGTCAACAAGAAAGTTGCAGGAATGGCTGCAAAAGGGGTCCTGAAAAAGATAATTGTGGGCAAAAGCCACCTCTGTGGACTCAACTTTCAAAGCGATCTGGCCCTTGCGTTTCTGCAGATGATTGAGTACCAGAAATCTGGGGATGTTCAGGATACAGAGCAGGTTCGGGCCTTTGCAAAAAAGAACTTCCTTACACTCACAGTCCACTGTGTAGTCAGAAAAGGCGAGGACCTTGTGTTTGTCATTGACAGCCTGCGTGACAGGCGCAAGGTGGAAAGGGAATTTGCAGGCGCAACAGTGGTTGACAGGCAGGAATTTCTGGACATGCTAAGCCAGGATCCTGTGCTGTTTTGCAGCCACACTGTGCTTTACGGCGCAGAAAGGTTCTTTGAGCTTCTGGCGATTGAGCTTGACGAGCTGAAAAAAAAGTATTCGCCGCTGAGGTACTAGGAATGAAAAAGCAAGTTACGGCAAATGCATTGTGGCTTCTCCTGCTTGCAGGCCTGTGCACTGCAATAGAGGCTAATCTCACTGCACTGCCTGCCGGAGGCTCTTTTGAGGCAGCTGTTGAATGGAACCATACAACCGCGGTCATGAACGTTTCCTACGGGAAAATGCTCTTTGGCCCCGCTGAGGTTTCCCTTTCAGCCCCTGGCAGCACATTCAACATCAGCTACCACCTTGACGAAAACCTCTCAGCCGGCAGCTTCCTCACATGGTATGCAATGTCAGGCGCCAACCAGAGCATAAACCGGACGGTTGAGGTTGATGTAATAAACGATGTAAGCTTCGGCCTGTCAAGGGAGACCAAATACTGCTTTGAAGGCTCACCCTGCGAATTTTTGCTCTCGGCGCCCCATGGCACAGGCATTTTCGTGCGTGTCTCAGGCCCGGCAGGTCCAGGGCGCCAGGCCCAGCCAGGGATATTCTCATTCGTACCAAAGGAAGGCAGCCACAGCATAACCGCGGCTTTTTCCTACAGAGGGTATGCACAGAACCACACCCAGAACTTTACTGTATATCAAAGGCTCTCATGCAGCATTGAATGCGACAGAAATGCCTTTGTTAACGAAACAGTCAGGTTCTCTGCCAATGCCCTGGGAGGCATAGGCAAGTATTCATACTCATGGAACTTTGGCGACGGGAAAAAGGCAGATGGCAACAGCGTGACGCATTCCTATGAAGCCCAGGGAACCTATGAGGCTGTCTTTGGCGTCAGGGACAGCAGGGGCAATGAGGCAGAGTGCAAGAGAGCTGTTGTGGTTTCGCCTGTCCTTTACAGCCTGCGTGTAGCGGTTATTGACAGCATAACAGGAAAAGCCCTTGGGGATGCAAACGTAACTGTTGATTCCCTCACAAGAAAAAGCAACCTGGAGGGTATTGCAAAATTCAGGCT
>CAZFZC010000139.1:0-3655 GCA_964523155.1 uncultured Methanosarcinales archaeon | reverse complement strand
ATGCTGCGTGCAGGCGCCATGATGTGCCAAGGACGCTTGATGAGCTTAGCGAGGCATCAGGCATAGAAAAGAAGGAGATCGGCAGGACCTACCGGTTTGTGACAAGGGAACTGGGCATAACAATACTGCCAAGCAATCCCAGCGATTATATAGCAAGGTTCGCATCGTCACTTAAGCTTTCTGCAGAGACGCAGTCAAAAGCCATTGAAATCCTGGAGCAGGCGCAAAAGGCAGAACTTACCAGCGGCAGGGGGCCTACAGGAATTGCAGCAGCTGCGCTTTATGTTTCGGCCCTGATGCACGGGGAAAAAAGGACGCAGCGCGAGGTTGCTGATGTCGCAGGAGTCACTGAAGTAACCATAAGGAACAGGTACAAGGAACTTCTGGATGAACTTGACCTTGAAAGGGAAATCAAGAAGACAAAGAAGCGCAAGAAGGAATAATGGAGCCTGAAATTCCCTGGAAGGTGTACCGATACAACCTGGAGTTTCTGGCAGGGTATGTTGATTTCTACATTGCGACTGCAGAAAAAACGCATGTGCTTGAAAAGAGGTATGAGTATCTGGCGATGGCTGATTTGTACGCAAGGGATGGGCTTTGTGCCATAAGAGCCATCCCAAAAGACATGTTGGGGCCACAGGCTGAGAACTATCGCTCCTATTTCCTTGCAAGCCGGCCGATTATCCGTTACCGACACGAAGAGTCCATGCGCCAGCTGAAAAACTGGGTTTCTTAAACCCCCATACCCAGCTATGGAAAATAAAGGTGTTTTTTTAGGTCAACCCTTCCACATGCAACCTCTACTTCCTCCTCTTCAAGCAGCCTCTGCTTGGCTGCAAGCCCGCCTGAAAAACCTGTTAGCCTTCCGTCAGAGCCCACAACCCTGTGGCAGGGAACGTGGGGCCAGCGGGGGTTAGCCGAGAGTGCCCTGCCAACCTGCCTGTATGCGTGCGTGCCAACCTTTTCTGCAATCATTTTGTAGGTGGTAACTTTTCCCCTTGGGATCTTACTGCAGACCTGCCATACTTTCTCGCGCAGCCTAGGACCTGCCGCAGGCTCTCTATGTCTCTTGTGCGGCTGTACTCCCATGCTGCATCCTTAAGCTGCTGCATGCTAATAAATATTTTCTTTTGTGCAAGAAGCCCCTGCTGGCTCTTGACAAACTGGCAGAACTGTGTCACGTTTTTGGGTTTGTCTGTTCGCCGGGCGCGCTCAAAATCTATCATGACTGTCCTCTTGCTCACAATTATGTGCCGGTGCAGCCTGTGCATTTCTCCCTTGCTGATGTTGTGCCTGTCAAGTGCATGGGCCTGGCACAGCACATCGCAGAGAACGCCAATTGCCTCGTCCTTACCGGCTGCCCTCAGAAAATCTAGAATATATTTACCCTGAGCGAACCAGTACGCAAAGCAGTCATGCTCCTTCCAGAGCAGTTTTGGGCCAATTCCTAAATGATTTACAAACTCCAGCACTTTTGCCTCGTTCTCAATCCTGCCTACTGCTGTGCTTTCTTTTCTCTTTCTCTTTATGGCGACAAGCTTCCCCCGGACCTTGCCTGTGTAAACCTCTCCGCGCCTGCCCTTTGCAAAGAGCCTCAGGCGGCAAATGCCTCTTTTTTTCAGGCGGGATGCAAACTCAGAGAGCTCAACAACGGCTGCATACAGGGTTTCAAAATCAAGTTTTTCTGTGGCAACAATCTTTTGGGTAAGGCTGTTTCTTTCCAGGTGCCTCTGGACTGCCTGAACCCCTGTCAGTGAACTGTAAAGCAGCAGGGCCTTTCCGCCTTCTGAAATATGCCTTGGAAGGCTGTCCAGAAACCGGCCTATCAGCTCATGGCCGTGTTTGCCACCGTCAAGCGCAATGTCAGGCGCCTTTTTTTCGGACGGAAGGTATGGCGGGTTGAATATGACAAGATCATAGCGGGCGCTGCCAAGCGATGAAAAAAGGTCGCTTATGACAAACCTGATTTTGGGGTGGGTTTGCCTGCAGTATTTCACGGCAAGAGAGTCAATGTCTGCACCTGTCACATCAGGTGTGTGTTTGGCAGCCTCTGCCGCCAGAATTCCTGTGCCCGTGCCCATATCCAGAACCCTGCCTTTGGCATAGGCCGGGACAAGGCGCAGAAGGAGTTGGCTGTCTTCCCTTGGCTCGTACATGTCGGGAGGGGCTTTTTCTGGAAGCATTTAAATGTAGTGAAAAGGCCCAAAGCCAGCATTGCTGCATTGGGAAAAAAATATAAAGCCTGCATACCGGAGAGGTAAACATGCGAACAGCCCTTATTTTTATGCTTCTGCTCCTTCTTACGTCATGTGTGAAGACCAAGCAAAAGCTGATAACAGCGCATGAGGAATGCCGCGACAAGCTTGACCAGATGGACATGGAAGACTACAGGGATCCTTATGATGAGTGCCTTATCTCAAAGGACGAGGAGCTTAAAACACGGGACGGATGTATGGCAGCATGCGAAGTGTACTGTGAGAGGGTTGACTGGGTGTACAAGAGTTCCTGGATAGATTTGCCCGGCTGCAGATGCATATGCAGGCTCAGACCTCTGTCAGGGTAAACTCACTGTCAATCACTGAGCAGTATTCCCCAATCCTTGATGTGATTGTCGGAATAACATAGCGGCTGATTTTTTCATCGAAAGTGTCATGTATGCGGCCGAACTCAGTTATCCTGTATCTGTTTTTGTTCTTTTCAACCACCATTATGTCGCGAAGCCTCTTTATCTGCCTGCGTATGTTTGAGCCAGCAACGCCGACCAGCGCAAGGCCGTATTCCTTTCGCAGGGCAAGAACATTTTCCCTTATCTCCTCACTTGTAAGCTCCCTTCGCTCTTTCTTTGCCTTTAGCAGGGCATGCAGGACATCAACTATAATGTCCCTGGAATCACCGGGCTGCAGCAGGCCGACTGACAGGCAGAATTTCTTGAGCAGCTCTCGCGTCTCAAGGTTGTAGGGCTTTTCATACCTCCTCAGTGTAAGCTCCATAAGCGGAGTGTCCTTCATCACGCGTCCCATGCTGACCACCTCATGAGGAAAGTATATCCATTTTGCCTTAAATACATAACACGGGCTTGTCCAGTGGATTATGGCAAAAAGCGGGGGCAGTTTTGAGAATGAAAAATGGCTGGCAGAGGCGTGTCCAGTGAAAGTCAAAAAGAATTAAGTTTTTATCATTTACAGCTGTAAATGCCACATAGTTTTTGGTTTCACTCAACCTTTTCAAGGCAGAGGGTTATCTGGTTTTTGCGTATTGTCTCCACGCTGCTTGCCCCATGCATTTTGCACTCCAGCTTTTCGCAAATGCTTATGCTGCGTGCGCCAACCCTTTCCTTTATCCTTGACAGCCAGGGCCCAACAATGCGCTCGATATCGCCGCCTGCCACAATGCAGAGGATTATTTCATCATTCTTTTTTAGGCCGGACTTCTTGCGCAGGTTCTGGACGCGCCGCATAATCTCCCTGGCATAGCCTTCAGCCAGCAGCTCTTCGGAAACATTTCCTGACAATGCTATTGTCGTGCCCTTCCATTCGGTTTTTTCATGCCCTGAGCAGTCCGCGTTAAGTGAAATGCCCTTCACATTTGCCTGCTGGCAGATTATTGCCGCCAGGTCATGAAGGGTTGCAAGCACCTCGCTTTCATTTGTCTGGAT
>CAZFZC010000138.1:0-3680 GCA_964523155.1 uncultured Methanosarcinales archaeon | reverse complement strand
GTCCAAGCAGATAACAATTGTTGTCCTGCCGTCGAACAACCCGCCGGTCATTTCAGGAGTTTCTGACGTCGCTGTTCAGGAAGGCGAGACTGTTGTGCTCACCCCTGTAATAACAGACGAGGACGGAGATGATGTGACAATAAGGTACAGCGGATGGATGACTGAAGACACAAAAGAGACAGGTTTTGAAGATGCGGGCGAATACACAGTCACAGTTACTGCAAGCGACGACAAGTCAGAAACCCGCAGAACCGTCAGGATTACAGTTGAGGACAGAAACCGCAGGCCTGTAATCGGAGACCTTGACGGAATTACGGTTAGAGAAGGCGAAACCGTGGATCTTAGCGCCCAGGCAACTGACCCGGACGGAGATGACGTGACAATAACATACAGCAGTCCGCTGGATGAGAACGGTGTCTGGCAAACGCAGGCAGGCGATGCAGGAACATACCTTGTGACAGTCACTGCGAGCGACGGCAAAGACGAGGCACGAAAGACTGCAACAATTGTTGTGGAAAGCCTCAACTCAGCCCCGCAGATAAACGCTGAGGATGTCAGCGTGCTCCTGCAGAAGGGAGAGACAAAAACAGTGGTGCTTGAGCCTGTAGTTACTGATGCAGACGGAGACAATGTCCAGGTCTCCTACTCGGGTTTCATGACGTCAAACACCAGGACAGTGACTTGGGATGACGAAGGTGTGCACGAGGTCACAGTGACAGCAACCGACGGCAAGGAAGAGGCCAGGGCAACTGTCACAGTTACAGTAGAGGTCAACACCCCGCCTGAGTTTGACTTCAGTTAGATTTTTATATACCTCTCTTTTTCTTTTATTTATGGATTCTGGCTGCTATGTTCTTGTAAAAGACGCAAAAACCAGCGAAAAGTACGGATGTCTGCCTGAAAACAGGCCTGCTGATGAGCTTATCAGCTACGGCGTGGTGAACCTTGACAAGCCAAGGGGGCCGACGTCCCACCAGGCAGTCGATTACCTCAAAAAGATACTGGGAATTTCCAAGGCAGGACACTCGGGAACTCTTGACCCGAATGTCACAGGAGTGCTGCCTGTTGCCACAGGGCGGGCAACGAGAATCGTACAGGCCATACTTCCTGCGGGAAAGGAGTACGTTGCACTCATGCACGTGCACAAGAGCGCAGATGAGCAGAAAATCAGGGATGTGTGTCAGGGGTTTGTCGGCAAGATAAAGCAGTTGCCCCCAGTCAAGAGCAGCATCAAGCGCCAGGAGCGCTTCAGGAATGTGTACTGCCTGGAGATTCTGGAGTTTGGCGGAAACGATGTGCTGTTCAGGGTGGGCACGCAGGCAGGAACCTACATCCGCAAGCTGATACATGACATAGGGGTTGCGCTTGGAACAGGCGCCCATATGCAGGAGCTCAGGCGCACCAGGGCAGGGCCCTTTGAAGAGTCAACTGCACTAACCCTTCAGGAGGTTGCGGACGCCATGCACTACTACAATGAGGGCAATGAAGCCCCGCTGAGAAAAGCCATCATGCCCATGGAGACAGCAGTCTCGCACCTGCCAAAGGCCTGGGTGCTTGACACAACAGTTGACACCCTGTGCCATGGGGCCAGCCTCAAAGTGCCTGGAATAGCAAGGATTGAGAAGCGGGTAAAAAAAGGCGATGCCATTGCGGTTATGACACTGAAAAACGAGCTTGTCTGCCTTGCTGCAGCCTCAATGGATGCCACGGATGTGACAGAGAAGAGAAGGGGAATGGCAGCAGTAACTGCCAAGGTATTCATGAAGTGCAGAACATATCCGAAAGTGGAGGTAGGCAGATGAAAAGCCTCAAGGAGAAAGATCCGCAGATATATGCGGCGCTAAAGAAGGAATTTGACAGGCAGAGGGACGGTTTTGAGCTGATACCCTCGGAAAACTATGTTTCGAGGGAGGTGCTCCTTGCGCTGGGCAGCATTGGCACAAACAAGTATTCTGAAGGCATGGTGAACAAAAGGTACTATGGCGGAAACCAGTTTATCGATGAGCTTGAGTCTGTAGCTGTTTCAAGGGCCAAGAAGCTCTTTGGTGTTGACCACGTGAATGTTCAGCCGTACTCAGGCAGCCCGGCAAACCAGGCTGTTTACTTTGCCCTGCTAAAGCCAGGAGACAAGGTAATGGGGCTGAACCTCTTGTTTGGCGGCCACCTGACGCACGGATGGAATGTCAATTTCTCGGGAAGCATATACAGTGCAGTGCACTACAGGACCGGAAGGGATGCCCTGATAGATTATGACGAGGTTGAAAGGCTTGCAAGGAAGGAACAGCCGGGGCTGATTTTCTGCGGCGCAACAGCATACCCGAGAATATACGACTATAAGAGGCTGGGCGAAATTGCCCACAGCATAGACTCCTATTTTGCAGCAGACATCGCGCATGAGGCCGGGCTTGTTGCAAGCAAGGTAATACACTCGCCTGTCGGCCATGCGGATGTAATCACAACCACAACCCACAAAACCCTGAGAGGCCCCAGGGGAGGCATGGTCATGTGCAACGGTCTGCCCTCAGAGCCGCTGAGGCCGCTTCCAAAGGACGCGGACAGGCGCAAAAACCTTCCCACGCTTATTGACAGGGCCATATTCCCCGGGCTGCAGGGCGGGCCTCATAACCATACGACAGCAGCCATAGGTGTTGCCCTGGGCGAGGCAATGCAGCCGGGGTTTAGGACATACTGCAGGCAGATACTCAGGAACGCAAAGGCGCTTGCAGACGGCCTGACAGAGCGCGGCTACAGGCTTGTAACAGGCGGAACAGACAACCACCTCATGGTTGTCGACCTGACTGGCACAGGGGTGTTCGGAAAGGAGGCTGAGACTGCGCTTGACAGGGCAGGAATCACCTGCAACAAGAACACAATCCCATGGGACACGCGCAAGCCATATGACCCCTCAGGCATCAGACTTGGAACCCCTGCTGTGACTACCAGGGGCTTTAAGGCTGCGCAGATGGAGGATGCTGCCAGGCTTATTGACAGAGTCCTTAAAAACCCGCATAAAGGCCATGTTCTTGAGGCATGCAAAGATGAGGTTATGGAAATCTGCCGCGAGTTCCCCATATATGATGACCTTGACTACCCATAAAGGCCCATTAGACTGATTCTGGGCTGCCGGCAGTCAAGATTGGCATGCATCTGTTTGTTCCCGAGACAGTATCTCCAGAACATTTGGGTTTGCCAGAAAATCCTCGCGCTTGACATCCTCTATTATGTAGTAAACCTGCTTTCCCCTGATTTTGTGGCTTTCTTCAAGGCTCTCAATGAACTCCTCAACCTCACGGATGTTGCGGAAAACCACTTCAGCAAGAAAGTCGTAGCCATTGTTTATCTTGTACACTGTGTTGACGTTCTGGTGCTTTTCCAGAAACTGCTGCACAGCGTCCCTGTGCTTCCTGTCGCATTTCAGGGTTATTGTCACCCTAGCCCCATATCCCAGCCTGGCAAAGTCAACAATAGTTGTGTGCTTCCTGATGATGTTTTTCTCATGCTGCCTTAGCCTGTCGAATATAGTTGAGACAGGTATGCGTGTTTTTCTGCTCATGTTTGTGAGGCTCTCGCGCGCATTTGCCCGAAGGCTCGACAAAAGCAGCAGGTCTTTGTTTTTCATGTGTGCCACCCCCTGAAAAATAGGGAAAGTTTCCTGCTAATATATGGCTTTTTTTGGAAAC
>CAZFZC010000137.1:0-3694 GCA_964523155.1 uncultured Methanosarcinales archaeon | reverse complement strand
AGAGAGGCGGGTACAGTGTACAATGTCTTTTTGGACCCGCACCACAACGCACGCCTCGCCGCTGCACGCAACTGCCTGGCCGGGAAAACACCGGGGCAGCCTGAGAAGAAACGTGTGCCGGAACGTTTTCCTGCTTGTCTGCCTGTCCCGGGAGTATAGCTTTGCGCTTGACAAGACTGTTCCGCCATACTCCCTGTGAAGCTGCCTCTGCAGGCTTTTAGCCTTTTTCCTGCTGGTAAAGTAGAAGTCTTTTCCGTCTTTCCCACTAACAATTTTGGCGATGACTCCGGGTTCTTGCACATCTGCAAGAATTTTTTCCAGTGCCTTGGAGTATGCGGGGCTTGAAGTGTTGCGAAGCTGCAGTATTGCTTCAAAGTAGCCGCTCTTTGCCCTGCTGCAGGGAGTGCAAAGGGTCTTTTGGATACTGACACCACTGATGCCCAAGCCCTCCCTGAGCTGCCTAATAACAGTTTTTGGGCTTGTGTCCAGGGCAGCTGCAATACATTCGGCAGCCTTCAGAATACCTGTCTTTTTGCCCTGCAGAAAAAAACACCCGCAGGAGGGGCATATCTTGACTTTTGGCATCCTAAGCAAAGGCAGGCCGCACTTTATAACCTTTTCCCCGCAGGGGTTATATGTGCAGGCCAAAACAAAAGCTTTTAAAACAGCACGCCAAAACCCGAACAGGATGAAAAACTGGAGAAAAAACCTGCGCAGGTTCTGGCTTTTTGTCTGGGAGGATGATTCGTTTCTGAGCTGGATTGTAAACATTGCGCTTGCCTTTGTGCTGATTAAGTTTATCGTGTATCCTGGCCTGGGGCTGCTGTTCCAGACATCGTATCCAGTTGTTGCGGTAGTATCGGGCAGCATGGAGCACGACAAAAGCTTTGATGACTGGTGGCAAAGCAGGGCAGCGTGCGATAAGCCTGACTGCAGGCAGGCGGACTGGTATGCACAGGCAGGGATTACAAAGGACGAATTCAAAACTTTTATATTTAAGAATGGTTTTAATACAGGCGACATAATTGTGCTGTTTGGCAGCCGTCCTGAAAATATAGAAATCGGCGATGTGATTGTTTACGGCTCGAACAAGCCGTACCCCATCATACACAGGGTTGTTGGAATAAGAAAGACAGACAGTGGTCATGTCTTTGAGACAAAAGGGGACCACAACCCAACCCAGGGGGCAGATGACATTGCCATAACAGAGGACAGAATATTTGGAAAAGCCGCTTTTCGTATCCCGCTGCTTGGCTGGATAAAAATCTGGTTTTTCAACATAATATACTATGCTGCTGATTTCATGGGCCTGAGGTGATAACATGTTTTGCCCCAAGTGCGGTTCAATCCTGTACCCAAAGAAAGAAAAGAACAGAAAGGTGTTTAAGTGCAGCTGCGGCTACACTGACAAGAAAATGGAAGCCCCGCAGATAAGGGAAAACCTCCAGGAAAAGGAGACAGTCCCTGTCGTTGACAAAGAGGTTGAGCCTTACCCCCTGGTTGAAGCCAAATGCCCAAAGTGCAGGGCAGACAGGGCATATTTCTGGACTGTCCAGACACGGGCCTCTGATGAGCCGGAAACAAAGTTCTTCAGGTGCGAAAAGTGCCGCCATATCTGGCGGGATTACAGCTGACTACAGCTGATTACAGCTAATTACCGCTAGGGCTGCATAGCAGCCGGAACCGGCTGGCAGATGCATCCCGTCCATAAGGAATATCGGCAAAATGCCATTTCCGCATGCCATTTGCGTATATCATATCCGTATATGGTATCCGTATATCATATCCACATTGGTGTGGAGAGTTGGATAATATTTTGTAACTTGTTGATAGTTAAAAACGAAAGTTGTTTATACAACGCAAGCTTCCCTGTAGAGAGCAGTTGAAAGACTGCGAAAAAAGGGTGTGTCTGTTGCGCAATTATGGCAGTCTAGCTGAAAATATGGTGAAGAGTGCACCAATTATTGGGGATGTCCCAAAAGAATTCTCACACCCGTACAGGGAGATGGCAGCAGAAGTCCATTATGACGAGATGCGTGACAATGGCACCCCCTACATTGTGCATCTGGACGAGGCTGCCCTGGCTGTATGGGACTCCCTTGACAAGAACCGCCTGGCGAAATCAGTCACCAGGGCCCTGATGGGTTCCATTTACCTGCATGATGCATTCGAGGCGGGCGGCAGCAGGAAAGTCCTGGGGCTGCTTCCAAAGGCTGAGCCTGACATATCAGTCCGAAGGATAGTAAGCAGAAACATTCTCTATCTGGCAAACCCGATGAAACTTGATATTGAGGATCTGCTGGACGGGCTGGACAGGGGCACTGGCCTGGAACAGTTCATTGCCAGACTGTCAAAAGAGGGGGACATCAGCTCGAACTCAAGGACCAGCCGGGCATATTGCGGCTGGGACAGGACCATTGGGAGGATCCGCAAGAACACAATCTATGCCGGCTTTGTGCCAAGGTCAGCGCTAAGGAACGCTACTGGCCCTTATGCGGTTCACCTGGAATTGCAGGGCTATGTTAAAATGGTTGCGCAGACACAAATGAACCTTCGTGAAAGGATTTCAGAATACTTCACGCAGCTGTGCCAGGCAGGAGGCAATAGTTATGCGTGCCACATGTCAGCAGCTTCCTGCCCTGCCTAAGGTGTGTTTTGCCCGCAGTAATAGGACCTGAACCAGTCCACGAACATTTTTATACCTTCTTTCAGGTTTGTCCTGGGCATGTACCCAAGCAGTTCCTGTGCCAGGGTAATGTCTGCATGGGTCCTTTTGATATCGCCCTTCTGCATGGGCAGCAGCTTCATTTTGGCCTTTTTGCCCAGGGCTTTTTCAAGCTCTCCTATGAAATCCAGAAGCCTGATGGGCTTTGCGCATCCGAGGTTTATAACCTTGTGGCCCATTGGCTTGTTAAGCGCAAGCGCAAAACCGTCGACAATGTCAGAAACATATGTGAAGTCGCGCTCCATGTCGCCTCTGTTGTATACCTCTATCGGCCTGCCCTCAATAATGTTTTTGGTAAAGCGGAAGACTGCCATATCGGGCCTGCCCCATGGTCCGTAGACAGTGAAGAACCTCAATGATGTAATGTTCATGCCGTAAAGGTTGCAGTAGGTGCGCGCGAGAAGCTCGCAGCCGCGCTTTGTTGCTGCATACAAGGAGACCTGGCTGTCAGCCCTTGCATCCTCCCTGAAAGGCGGCCTCATGTCCCCGTATACAGACGATGTTGAGGCAAACACAATGTTTAAGACATTGTGCCTTCTGCATAGCTCAAACAGGTTAAGTGTGCCCATATAGTTCGTTCTGCCGTAGGCAAAGGGGTTTTCGAGCGAGTACCTGACACCTGCCTGCGCTGCAAAATGGCAGACTGCATCAAAGCTGTTCTCGCTGAAGATCTTTTCCATTTCCTGCAGGTCAGAAATGTCTGCCCTGTAAAATTTGACCCTGTCAGCAAACTGGCTCAGCCTTGCCTCTTTAAGAGCCGGATCATAGTAGGAATTCATATTGTCCACGCAGACGACCTCGTTACTGTCCAGGACACGCATCACAAAATGGTAGCCAATGAAGCCTGCAGCCCCTGTGACCAGGATTTTCATGCCGGCCAGTGTATGCACTGTCCTTAAAATAGTTTTGCAGATTAGGTTGTTACTATACAAGAATAAAAATATTTATATATAGGGATATAGCTTCCGG
>CAZFZC010000136.1:385-3726 GCA_964523155.1 uncultured Methanosarcinales archaeon | reverse complement strand
CTGGCTGAGGAAATCCTGCGTAACCTGGCTGCAATCAGCCAGGAAAACGCCGGGTGCGGAAAGTACTATAGGAACGACGGAAAAGAAGGTCTTGAGAGCATTTTGTACATGGTCCTTGGCGAGCGCGTTGACCTTGGGCTTGAGGCCCGTCTCATTGAGCCTGCGCCATCTGTTTACAACGAAACAACAGTGCCTTTTGTCCTGAGCACAAACACTGACGCTGTCTGTGAGATGGAGCTGAACCAGAGGACAAGGACCCTTGTGTACAACCACAGTTTCAGGTTCAGGGCAAGCCCTGGCAAGAATGTCCTGAAGGTGACATGCAGGAAATCATATGGGCGCATGGACGAGGTTGAGATAAAGCGGGAGTTTTATGTGAGAACCAGCTTGGCAAAAAACATGTTCAGAGCACAGCCAAGCCTTGAGAGCAAGGATGAGCTTACAGCCGAGGAAGTCAGGTACCTGCTTTCAGATGTCGTTGAGCAGGAGCAGCTAATCGCCCTGCAAAGGGTGAGCGGGACAGGAAACGACAGGACAGTCTACCTGATAATTGAAAACAACAAGCCTGTGAAACTGAAAAATGTTTATGTTACCCAGGAGTTTGGCAAAAGGATTGCTGCGCAGTCTTCACAGTTCTCCAGCAGCCAGGAGTACCAGGTAACAGGCCTTGAGCCCCTGAGCATTGACTTTTACTTTGCGCAGCTGCTGCCAGGCGAGCAGAGGGTGATAAGCTACCAGCTTGACAACTTTGTTTCAACAGAGGATTTGCGTGACATCAGAACAATAATCAACTACGATAAGATAACCAACTCTGATCTTATGGAGGTTGCCCAGCCTAACCAGACAAGCGACCTGTTTTCAGTAAAGTCAGGATATAGCTATAGAGACGGCAAAACCGAGGGGAGGCTTCGGCTCAGCCCAAAAACCCCGGCTAGGAATGTGCGGATATACCTGAAGATTCCAAAGTGCATGGCCTACCACATTAACCAGGTGCATTTCCAAAACTCCAACTACCGCGTTGTGTCAAGCGATCCCGTTGTGTTCTGGAGCCTTGACACTGCACAGGAAATGGAAGTGGGTTATTCCATAGATAAGGAGCTCGAAGATGAGTGCGAGAGGGAGATGCAGGTCCTGACCATAGGGGAGCCGGTGGCCATTCTTGAGAAGAGGGACAGCGGGCGGATATGGCTGGTTGCAGTCGGCATTCTGGGTTTTGTCCTGATGGTTTTCCTTGCAAAGACACAACTTGCCTCGTTTTCCAGGGAACAGGCGCGCATGCTTGGCGCGGCCGCAGGAATACTTATACTTGCAGGACTTGTGTTTGTTGCATACCCAAAGCCTGCCATAAAGGGCGATTCCATATGCTCGTGTTTCGGGATAGGCACGTCGGGCTCATGCTACGGGATAAGAACCGACTGCACGATTCCTGCATCAGTTTTCACTAAAGTGCAGGAGACATCTTCAGAGTGCAGGTTCAGAAGCTGCAGCGACATTCGCAGCTACATGCTGACCGACCCACTGTCCAGAGAGCAGCAGAGCACTGACCTTGTGATTGTCGTGGACAGGTCAAAGTCCATGGAGGGCCGCAAGATTGAGCAGGCAAAGGCAGCGCTTGGGAACCTGATTTTGGAAAGCAGGGAAGAGCACAGGATTGCGCTGGTGCAGTTTGATGAGAGCGCCCAGGTTGTCCAGGGGTTCACTCTGAACAAAACCCTGCTTCGCGAGAAAATTAATGCAGTGGAGCTTGGTGGCTCGACAGCCTACCAGCCGGCGCTTATTACAGCCCACAGCCTTTTCGTCGAAAGCGGCGAGCGCAGGAACCAGTGGCAGGCGATATTTGTGTCCGACGGCGCGCCCGGCGACAGGACAACAGGCATTTACAGGAAGGTCAGGGAGATGGCAGCTGATGAGATATGCATCAACACCCTGGGGTTTGGCCAGGAGGTTCCAGGCACATCAGCTGAGGAAATCCTGCGGGAAATGGCCCGCCAGTCAAGCGGCATAACCGACTGCGGGCTGTACGAGTACTCAGGCGAAGGCGTCGGGGAGCTGACTGAGATTCTCGGCAGGCTCTATGATGAGGCGCAGATGAGCGCCATTGGGCTTGAGATAGCGCCTGAGGTGGGCTCGCTTGTATTTGACGAGAGCGAGCCTGTGAGGTTTAGAGCTAGCGTAAAAACGCCTGTTGCAGGCCTCATGGTGCCGGGAAGCGTGCAGCTTGGGGCACGGACTCTTTGCAGCCCGGAGGCAGAGCTAACCCTTATGCTAACAAACCTGACCCACAACATAAGTGCCGGCAGTGCCCTGTATGACAGGAAACAGCAGAAATACATAATCAGCCCGAAAAAGCTGCCGGTTGGCAGCTTTGACGCCTATATTGCAGGCGAGGTCCGGGCAGGCAGCCTTGACTGCCAGGTGCGTGACAGGGTATATCTGGGAAGGATAACGATTGAGCCGTATTCCGGCTTTGGCATCTGCCAGACTGACGACTGCTTTGAGATAAACAGGTATCTGTTCAGCGAGGATGCGCCAAGGACTGTAAACGTGTTCATAACTGACTATGCCTTCGTGCCCCAGAATATTTCGGTTGTCAAGGGAACAACAATGGTCTGGAAAAACATAGGCAGTAAGGCGCACACTGTAACAAGCGGGAGAAACTCGTTTGACGGCAGGTTTCACTCAGGAATACTCTTGCCTGGCGAGAGCTTCAACTACACTTTCCATGACAGGCTAAACCAGGAGTTCTTTGACAACCTGTCAAAAATATCCGGCGGAATGAACAAAAACAGGACAAAGAATTACACCTTCGGCAATTTCAGCCTTGAGTACAAGAAGAACATTGACATGACGCTTCTGGTTGACCGGTCCGGGAGCATGAGCGGCAAAAAGATTGATAACGTAAAAACAGCTGCGTCTCAGCTTGTCCGCTCAATTTACCCGGGCGACAGGCTTGCCATCGTGAGGTTCGGAGAGGATGCCAACATCGCAAACACATTCAGCAGCAGGCGCAGTGTTCTTCTTGCTTCTGTTGAGCGCCTCTACGCTGCCGGAAGGACTTTCTACCTGCCGGCCCTGGACAAAATCTACACATTGTACCGTGAGTCCGGCCTTGATGATTCCGGCAGGATTGTCATACTGCTTTCTGACGGCGAGCCGTGGGACTCTGAGGGAATAAACGCAATATATTCCAAAATACAGGAGCTTGTCAACGACGGGATTTGCGTATTTGCAATAGGCTACGGGGACGAGGTGACTCCGGGCAGCAAGCCCGAGGCAATACTGCAGAGGATTGTTGAAATCAGCCAGGATTCCACTGAGTGCGGAAGCTACAAGTACAGCCC
>CAZFZC010000136.1:0-375 GCA_964523155.1 uncultured Methanosarcinales archaeon | reverse complement strand
CGATTCAATCCGCCTCACAAAGATTTTCGGTTCAGTCTACCACGACGCAATAGGCGGGATTGAGGGGCTAATCCTTGAGCCTGAGTTTGGCGAAAGCGTCATCCACGACAATGAGACCTACAGCATAAGGACCAGGGTCAAGAGCTCTTTTACAAACACGTATCTGCCCGGATACATAAACAGCAGCGGCCAGAGCATCTGCGGCCCGCCTGCAAAGGTGACTGCAGAGCTATTGAGCACAGGGGGAAGGAGGGTGTTTTCCCAGGAGCTGGCATACACAGGCAGGGCAAGCGGCTACACTGCAGACATCTCAGGTATAAAGCCTGGCAGGTACATTGTGGAGCTCAAGGCAGAGTCAGTCGGCACAGGCGGGGA
>CAZFZC010000135.1:0-3727 GCA_964523155.1 uncultured Methanosarcinales archaeon | reverse complement strand
GGTGTCAGAGAAGCTTGGCGTTCCTCTGCATCCCAGGTACCTGTGCTACTGGAAGCTTATTGGGCCGCATGAGCTTGGCGAGCTTGTCGCCTGGTTTTCCAGGGGCGAGACGGCAGAAAACAAGTACATCCTGCCGCACGCGCCCCAGAAGGAGTACCTTGACATGGTCGGGTTTGTACACAAGGTAGTTGGCAACGAGTATGTGGTAATCGAGGGCGAAATGGCAGAGATTGCAAAGGCAATTGCCATGGGCAGAGTTGACACCGAGAAAACCACGCTTGAAAACCTGAAGGACATCTTCGGGTTTCCAATAGCTGACAAGTGCGGAACATTCATTGGCGCCAGGATGGGCCGGCCGGAGAAGGCAAAAATGCGAAAGCTTGCCGGCCAGCCTCAGGTGCTTTTCCCTGTGGGCGATGAGGGCGGCAGGCTGAGGAGCTTCCAGTCGGCACTAGAAAAGGGAAGGGTGACAGCAGACTTCCCTGTCTACAGGTGCCCGGAGTGCCGCAGGGAAACAATATACAGCGTGTGCGAAAACTGCAGAAAGCCCACAGACAGGCTGTACTTCTGCACCAGGTGCGGTCTCTTGGAAACGCCCTGCAGCCATGATTGCAAAAGGCACCGCAGAGAGGAAATTGACATATCGCATTACTTCAGCTCTGCGCTCAAAATAACCGGCGAGAAGGTATATCCCGACCTTATCAAGGGCGTTCGCGGGACAATGAACAGGGACCATGTTCCCGAACACCTGGTGAAGGGCATACTCCGGGCAAAGCACGACATCTTCGTAAACAAGGACGGCACAGTCCGCTTTGACATGAGCGAGCTGCCAATAACACACTTCTGCCCCAGGGAGATAATGACTCCTGTCCCAAGGCTGATAGAGCTTGGCTATACGAAAGACATAGATGGCAGGGAGCTAAAGGCAGACGACCAGATAGTGGAAATAATGCCCCAGGACCTGATTCTGCCTGCAGGCGAAGCCCTTGACGAACAGAGCGACAAAGTCCTCCTGCGGGTTGCGGGCTTCACAGACGAACTGCTCCAAAAACTGTACAGGCAAAAGCCTTACTACAACGCAAAAAAAAGGGAAGACCTCGTGGGCCACCTTGTAATTGGCCTTGCGCCCCACATTTCCGCCGGAACTGTCGGAAGAATCATAGGGTTTTCCGAGACGCAGGGCATGTTTGCGCATCCTCTGTTCCATGCAGCCATGAGAAGGGACTGCGACGGCGACGAGGCGTGCGTAATCCTTCTCATGGACGGGCTTTTGAATTTCTCCCGGCAGTATCTTCCGGACAGCAGGGGCGCAAAGACAATGGATGCGCCGCTTGTGCTTACATCAAGGCTGAACCCCGCTGAGGTTGACGACCAGGCGCACGGGCTTGATATTGCAAGGGAATATCCGCTTGAACTCTACGCGGCTGCAATGGAGATGAAGTACCCCTGGGACGTCAAGGTCCGGCAGATAAAGGACGCGCTTGGAACTGAGAAGCAGTACGAGGGCATGGGGTACACACACCCTGTCAGAAGCATAAACTCTGGCGTAAACTGCTCGGCCTACAAGGCGCTGCCTTCCATGCAGGAGAAGCTCATGGGCCAGATGGAGCTTGCAGAAAAGATACGCGCAGTTGACGAGGCAAACGTGGCCCAGCTGGTTATAGAAAAGCACCTCCTCAGGGATACAAAGGGCAACCTGAGAAAATTCTCAACGCAGCAGTTTCGGTGCGTAAGCTGCAACGAAAAGTACAGGCGGCCTCCGCTGGCAGGGAAGTGCAGGTGCTCCGGCAGGCTGATTTTCACGGTTTCGCACGGGTCAGTCATAAAGTATCTTGAGCCGACCCTAAGCCTTGCAAAAAAATACAATGTCCCGCCGTACCTTCGCCAGACCCTTGAGCTTCTGCAGCTCCGGATAGACGGCGTGTTCGGCAGGGAGCGGGAGAAGCAGGAGGGGCTCGGCAAGTGGTTCGGGTAGCGGTAATTGTCAGGTATTCTGAGATTGCCCTGAAGGGGAAGAACAGGCCGCAGTTTGAAAGGCAGCTTGTGCAAAACATCCGGAAGGGAATGCAGAAGCACAGGACACGCTGCAGAATCGAGACTGTCCGGGGCAGGGTATACCTGCATGGCTGCAGGAGGTGCGCGTGGCTGTCCAGGATATTTGGGGTTGTTTCCTACAGCTATGCTGTCCTGGCCGGGCCGGACCAGGAGTCGCTGGAAAAGTGCGCAGACAGGGTGCTAGGCAAAAAAAAATTTGAGACATTCAGGGTCAGCGCAAGGAGAATTGACAAGACATGGCCGGTGAGCTCTATGCAGATAAACACCCTGCTTGGCAGGCACATTGCAGAAAAGTTCGGCAGGCGGGTGTCGCTTAGAAGCCAGGACCTGGACATTGGCGTTGAAATATGCGAAGGAAGGGCGTTCGTATTTACAGAGACTGTTCCCGGTCCGGGCGGGCTCCCGCTGGGGGTTAACGGGACCGCAAGCGTGCTGATGGAGTCTGAGGAAAGCGCGCTTGCTGGGCTGCTGCTCATGCGGCGTGGGCTGTTTGTATATCCCTACGGGACAGCGGACATAAGCCTGCTTCGCAAATTTGCATACGGCCAGCAGATAAGGCTTCATGCAAAGGATGCAGGCACGACGCCCGCAGTGGTAACCTCAAGGCCGTTGGGCAGGCTGAATTCAGATAAGCTGGTTCTTGCGCCGCTTGTGGGGCTGACAAAGGCCGAAATTGCCGAAAAAATATTATACTACAAGTGCCTGTAGGGACAAAATGAAAGTCTATATCCAGAAAACAGGGCAGAGGAAGGAAATCAGGCACCAGGGCTCTGTTCTTGCACTGCTTTACAAGCTGAAACTCAATCCGGAAACAGTCATAGTCAGCAGAAACAGCGAGCTTGTTTCAGAGGACTACGTCCTGGCAGATACAGACGACGTGGAAATTCTTCAGGTCGTATCCGGCGGATAGGCCCGCAACCCGGGAGTTTTTGGGCAGCGCACCCCTGGCCTGCCAAACCGTATGGCTGGCAGCATTCCCGGGTCCAGGCTTCAGCCGCCCACGAACGCCGCCAGGCATAAACTATATATACAAGGCAAAAGAGCGCGATACCCATGGAAGACCTTGCAAAAAAGGCAGAGGCAGTGCTGTTTTCAGCAGGCAGGGCGATTGAGGCCGAGGAGATTGGACGCCTGACAGGGGCAGGCCCTGACAGCCTGCTTCAAACACTCAGGGAACTGCAGAAGGAATACGAAGAGCGGGACTCGCCCCTGATGATAACAGAACAGGGAACCTCATGGAAAATGACAGTAAGGGAAAAATACCTTGGGCTGGTCAGGAAAATAACCCCGTACATGGAGTTTAGCAAAACACTCATGGAGACCCTGGCAGTTGTTGCATGGAAGCAGCCAATCGTCCAAAGCGATGTCATCCGGATAAGGACGAACAAGGCGTATGAGCATATTGCAGAGCTTGAAAGCATGGGCTTTCTGACAAAAGAGAAGCATGGGAGAAGCTACCTGCTCAAGCTGAGCCAGAAATTCTACGACTATTTTGACCTGCGCGATGATGTTGATGTCCGCAGGCTTTTCAAGAATGTCAAGGACACAGAGCCGGAGCAGAAGAAAGTTGCAGAATACTCTGATTCTGAGGTGCCCGAAGTGCGGGCAGACAATGAGGAGCAGGCCGCGGAACCTGAACAGAAGGACAGTTAAGAGGTGCGTCTTCTGCGGG
>CAZFZC010000134.1:0-3738 GCA_964523155.1 uncultured Methanosarcinales archaeon | reverse complement strand
GCCGGGCTCGCTTTTGTCGCTTTTGTCGCTTTTTGTGTCAATTTCGGAAGCGCCGTACCGGACGGCAAAGCCTGCAAAAAGCCTGCTCTTGAGCTGAAACTTCGCCATCTTTATCATGTGCTTGCTTTTCCATACTGCAAACATGTCGTAGAGCGATATCAGAACCAAGAGGATGCCTGCGCTTACAAGGTTGAGAAGCGGGAGTATTAGTATGGTCATTCCCGTGTATATGAAAATTTCTGTTGCATTGTGGACATAGGGGCCGGGCCGGAACACCCTGAGCAGCCCGAGCGCGATGCCAATGCCCAGTGCCGGCAGGGCAGGCATGTACACGCCAAAAAAAACCGAAAGGGTTGCTGCAATTGCAATAAGGTACCAGTATTTCCAGACGGATGTCAGCCTGAACCGGATGAGAACAAACAGAAGACCAGTTCCAATAAGGATCATGACAACAATTGCCACAGCCATGCCCGGCTTGTGCTCGTCAGGTATCTCTGGCTGCTCGCCAAGGGCAGTCGGCCTGTGTTCCAGAATGACAGTCCCGTCGGGGCCCTTTTCAATTTCAATGTATCTGCTGACTGTGAAGAGGCCAAGGAGCTGGGCAGCAAAGAAGAAAGCGACAAGAATCAGGGTAATTTTTGGCGTGTGCTTCATTCACCCCACCCATTAGGGCATCAATATATTAATGTTTCTGATTGCAGCAATCAGTTTCCCTTTTTCGGATAAATAAGGAAATTTATTCCTCTGGCTCAAAATCCCTGCGCCTGTGGAGGGCATAAATCAGCAGACCCGCAAGAACCAATGCAGCCGCCCCAAATGCGTAGGGCACATAGTCGGCCCTGTCCTTTTTGGGTTCTTCTGTAGGCTCCGGCTGTACAGCCTCTGGGGGAGGCGGCCTTACCAAGAGCGGCTCCGAGCAGCGGCCGCTTTCAATAACCGCATCAGGGGAATCGCAGCAGAGGCACCCGTTTTGGCCGCATACTGCATATTCTCCGGGGTCGTCGCCGCAGCATTCAGGGCTCTTGTCCTCGTATTCAGGCAGCCCAGTTCCCGGGGAAATCCACATGTGTCCTGTCTTCGGATACCAGTTCATGCTGCAGATGCTTGGCCCTCCCTCGCATATGTCCCTTGAGCTGTCCATGTCAAGCCATACCCCCTTATGGTTTCCGTCGCTGTATATGCAGTCCTCGCTTTCGCATGCGCACACCACAACCTCGCCTTCAATAGAATACCAGTTCCGGTTCCTTGAGGACTGGTAGCAGGTTTTGTTGTATACACAGTATGCTTCGCTTTCTCCCTTGCAGCATGCGTAGCCCTGCAGGCTGCTGAATTTTTCCGATGGCAGGTCAGACGTGTGGCCCTGGACAAAAACAGGGGAGCAGTCCGAATAGCCCAGGACAGCGGCACCTGCCACAACAAAAAGAGTTCCCTTTTCGCACTGGGTGCCGACACAAACCCCGTCCACACACCCAAGCGGGCATTCATGGACATAGTTCTCAATAACGCCGCTGTAGCTGCAGGCAAATTCCTGGACCCTGCACCCCCCGCCCTGGCATGCTGGGGTCTCTTCAAGGTTTCCCTGCATGCAGTAGTCAAAGAGCTCGGCATAGGTTCCGTCAGGGTAATTTCCCTGTGTAAATCCCCTGGAGTAGGGGTTGTTTGCGTCTGTGTCAACACATTCGCCCGGAACAACGCCTGTGCACCTGCCGTCTTCGCATGCGCAGACAATTTCAAATGTCCGATAGTCCTCCTTAAGAGTGTTTGTTGCCTTGTCAAACTCGCTGTAGCAGACATGCTCGACAAGGGTGTCTGCAATGGAATCTGCGTCTGTGTCAACGCATTTGTCAGACAGGTTTATGCTCCCAAAAGAGCCTGCCGTGTCTTTGAATATGTCAAGTCCCCTGTCGTTTTCTACGCATTTTCTTGTAATGTTTCTGCATTTGCCGTAGCTGCAGCCGAATTCACAGGAAACAAGCTCCTGAACCAGGGTGTTTGCCTGGTTGCAGCTGTATTCCCTGAGGAAGCATTGGGTGCCGTAGCATTTTTCTGTCTGGGCAAGGACACCTGCTATCCCCCTTTCCATGCATTCCTCGTCCTGGACAACCGGCTGGCCGCCCATGAAGCCGATAGCCTGCGCCTGGACAAAAACATTATAGCCGTCCTGGTTGAAGCAGCTTCCCGGAAGGATTGCGCACTTTCCGCCGGTGCAGGTGTATCCCAGAGGGCACATGCCGGAGTCCTCATCTGCCTTGCCGTCGCAGTCATTGTCAATTCCGTCGCAGGATTCCTGCGCGCACACAAAGCCGTCGCAGTCCGAAGAAGGCTCTCCCATGTCTATGTAGGTTCTGACAATCTCAAGGTCGTCCACGTCAACAACCCTGTCTCCGTTTACATCCTTTGGGGTTTCTCCTATGCCGCCGAGGCCGGATGAGACAAGGCTGTAGTCCTCTTCATCCACGCAGCTGTTGTTGTCAACATCAGGCGCCCAGGCAAGCGCAAAGGGAAGCACGAGCAGCAGAAGCAGAAGCGCAGCCTGTTTCATTCCGTGTGTTAGGGGTTTGGGGTTTATAACTCTTTCCCTGCGCAAAGTATATAAATCCTCTTTTAAACACATGCAGGCATGAAGCACATTGACCCGTACGGCTCGGAGCTTTACAGCGACTACAGCAGGCTAATTCGGGACTTTGGGATGGAAGCCTTTGATGCTGCCATGTTTCCTGAGCCAAACAGGCTGATGCGCCGAGGGATAGTCTTTGGCGGCCGCGACCTCAGGATTATTTCTGACTGCGTCCGGAAAAAAAAGCCGTATTATGTCCTCTCAGGCATAATGCCCACAGCCAGGAAGATACATTTCGGGACCAAAATGGTTGTTGAGGGAATCAAGTATTTCCAGGACCACGGCGCAAGGACGTATATTCTTGTTGCTGACCTCGAGGCTGCCTGCGCCCGCGGAATTGACCTTGCAGAGGCCAGGAAGAACGCCATGGAGTTTCACATCCCCGCATACATTGCCCTGGGGCTTGATGCGAAAAAAACAGTTTTCTATTTCCAGAGCGACAACCGCGATGTCCTTCTGCTTGCATACGAGTTTGCAAAGAAGATAACCCTTGCGGAGTTTCGGGCAATCTACGGCTCAGCTGACCCCGGAAGGATAATGGCTGCGCTGACCCAGGCAGGCGATATTCTTTTCCCGCAGCTTGGTGCAAGGACGCCGGGCATAATACCAGTTGGCGTGGACCAGGACCCGCACATACGCCTGACCCGCGACATTGTGGCAAGGACAAAGGCAAAATACAGGTTCCTTGCGCCTTCCTCAGTTTACCACAAGTACATGCCTTCGCTGGACGGCAAGATGAAAATGTCAAAGTCCCTGCCAGGCAGCTTTATCGAGCTTCCTGAGGATGTAAAGAGCGCCCAGGCAAAAATCAGGCGGGCGCTCACAGGCGGCAGGGCTACGGTGGAAGAGCACAGGCGCCTTGGGGCGGACATTGAGAAAGACATGGTCTTTGAGCTTCTGAAGTTCCATCTGATAGAAGACGACCAGGAGCTCGGCAGGATATATGACGACTACAGGAACGGCAGGCTGCTTTCAGGCGAGGTAAAGGACATTGCATGCAGGAAGATTGAGGAGTTCATGAAGTCATTTGAAGCCAGGCTTGCGGATGCAGGAAAAATGCTGGGCTCTGCAGACATTATTCGGTTTGGCCGGAACTGATTCTCTTGGCCGGTGCAGACAGC
>CAZFZC010000133.1:3228-3742 GCA_964523155.1 uncultured Methanosarcinales archaeon | reverse complement strand
CTCAACAGGGAGATGGTTTCGGCGCTTCAGGGGCAGAAGGATGAGGCAGGCAAAAAGATGGAAGTCATATCTGAGCTTGTTGCGCGTGTGCGCAACCACCTTTCCAGGGACGAGCTCAAGGAGGCCGTTGACCTCTACAACCAGATTGATGCGCTGTTTCGCAGCCTGCCTGACATTGTCCATGAGAAAAAGCTGGGACTTGAGCAGGAGATTGCCAAGCTCCACGTTGACATTGTCAGCAGAACCAATGTCAACCAGAGCAAAGAGTTCCACCAGAAGTTCCACAACATCCGAAACCTGCTTTCAATGGCGTTTGAGCATGCGAACAGGGGCAGCAGGGCGGATGCTGTGGCAATATACAACCGCATAAACCAGGAATACGAGTCGCTGCCCAAGGGTTTTCTGTACGAAAAGGCGCTGCTCTATGAACAGATTCTCAAGCTTTTTCGCGCGGTACAGCACATGCAGCCGCATCGGGAAACGCAAAGAGAGGGGCCTGCCAAGGCTGCCCCGG
>CAZFZC010000133.1:608-3218 GCA_964523155.1 uncultured Methanosarcinales archaeon | reverse complement strand
AGGATGAGGGCCCGCCCGGCATATTTTCCAGGATTGCACACAAAAAATGACAGACGCAACAATGCTTGACAACTACAAGCTCAATGTAAACAACACGCTCATTGATGTCCAGATTGTATTTCCTGAAGAGGAAACCGTGCCCAGATACAATGTCAGCATTACCAACATGAGCACAACCACAAAGATAATCCTTGAGAAAATCAGGGAAGAGTTTGTGTCCCAGGTCGGAATCGGCGTGATTGAGCTATCGGAATCAGGCGGCATTGAGAAGATTAAGACTGAATTCAGAAAAGAGATATCGTCCCTGCTGCAGAAGTACTTTCCCAACGCCGACAAGAAGACAAAGGATATGCTTATCAACCATGTTATTGAGCAGAACCTGGGTCTTGGGCACCTGGAAATTCTCCTGCGCGACAAGGAAATTGAGGAAATTGTGGTTAACGGCAGCAAGGAGCCTGTGTGGATCTACCACAGGAAGCACGCATGGCTCAAGACAAACATAATAATTCCGTCGGAGCAACGCATACGGCACTTTGCAACCATGATAGGCAGGGATGTAAACAAGGAAATTACCCTTCTAAACCCGCTGATGGATGCACACCTGCTCACAGGTGACCGGGTGAATGCAACACTTGAGCCAATATCAACCAACGGCTGCACCCTTACCATCAGGAAATTCGCTGCAGAGCCGTGGACAATATCCCATTTCCTTTCAAACGGCACGTTTGATTACCAGAGCGCGGCAGTTATCTGGCTGTGCACACAGCACGAACTCCCACTGCTTCTTGCGGGCGGCACAGGCTCGGGTAAGACAAGCACGCTTAACGTAATCTCAAGCTTTCTGCCTCCCAACCAGAGGGTAATATCAATTGAGGATACGCGGGAGCTTCAGCTTCCAAAGACACTCCACTGGGTGCCTATGGAAACAAGGCTGCCAAACCCCGAGGGCAAGGGAGGGGTGTCAATGCTTGACCTTATCATAAATTCACTGCGTATGAGGCCCGACAGGATACTGATGGGGGAAATCAGGCGGAAGAAAGAGGCAGAGGTGCTCTTTGAGGCAATGCACACAGGCCACAGCGTGTACGGCACATTCCACAGCAACAATGCCGAGGAAACCATAACAAGGCTCACAAACCCGCCCATTGACATCCCAAAGCTTGTGATTCCTGCGCTTGCAGGGATTATTGTCATGAACAGGAACAGGAGGACCAACAGGAGAAGGCTCCTGCAGTTTGCGGAAATACTGCCCAGCGGCGACCCCAACGTTGTCCTGGAGCTGGATGTGATAAAGGACAAGATAAGCAGGACGGGAAACTTCATGGTCATCAACAAGTCACTCAAGCTATTTGCGGGCATGACTGAACAGGACATCGAGCGCGATTTGCAGAGCAAGGAAAAGATACTGCGCTGGATGGTCCAGAAGAACATAACGGATCTCGATCAGATAGGGCTCCTGATGAGCAGGTATTACAGGGGCAAACTAAAAATTTAGGCGCAACACATGGCAGACTATCTAGTGGAGCTGGTTAAGCTTTTCCCGAAGCTATCCACAGAGCTCCGAATGGCACATATGAGGCAGAGGCCCGAGGAATTCATAAAAAAGAATCTGCAGGGTGCCGTGACTTTCAGTTTTGGTCTGGCTGTGTTTGCATTCTTCATGCTTAATCTTACGGGCAAACCCCTTTCCATGCTCGGCCTGCTGTTTCCAGCTTTCTTCGGCGCCTTCTTTTTCATTCTCATGTACAGGCCAATGGTGCTTATCAAGAAGCGCATGAGGGACCTTGACAGGGAGGTGCTGTTTGCCGGGAGGTTTCTCCTGGTGAAGATCCACTCGGGGAGGCCGCTCCTTAACGCACTTATTGATGCGAGCCAGAGCTACGGCGTTGCAAGCAAGTATTTCAAGGAGCTGGTTGACGACGTTAACATGGGCACACCGATTGAGCAGGCGCTGGAAAACGCCATGAAGTTCAGCCCCTCCTCTAAGTACCGTAAGATTCTTTTCCAAATAAGCAACGCAATAAAGATTGGCATAGATGTCTCAGAGCCCCTGGCAAACACGCTTGATGAGATAAGCCAGGAGCAGATGCTGGAAATCCAGAGGTACGGAAAAAAGCTTAACAGCCTCTCCATATTCTACATGCTTCTTGCAGTTGTGATTCCCTCAATAGGGGTTGCAATGCTTGCTGTTATTGGCTCGCTTATCGGGCTCGGGGGGGATCTTGCAACGCCCATATTCATGGGCGTCCTGGGGCTTCTCCTGATAATGCAGTTCATGTTCATCACCATATTTAAGAGCGCGAGGCTGAACGTCAACCTATGAATGTAAACGAATTTTTTGAGGAGTTTGGAAGGTTTCCCATACCAAGAAACCTCAGGCCGCACTTAAGGCAGTATCTGCTTAAGGCGGGGATTGTCAAGGAGCCTTATGCATTTTTTGGGGCCCTTTTCATATTCTCGGTCATTTCCTCAACCATTCTGCATTTTCTGGTTGTCTATCCCATGCTGCAGTCTTTTAAGGACAGCCTTCCGACCTGGCTGTTCCTTCTCACCCAGGGGCTGGGAACACTGGTCATCTGGGCGCTTAGCACCCTTGCAATAATCGGCCTG
>CAZFZC010000133.1:0-598 GCA_964523155.1 uncultured Methanosarcinales archaeon | reverse complement strand
GGCCTGATAGTTGTGACAATGTATGCATACCTGGACATCAGGATTTTCAACAGGACTAGGAAGCTTGAGGACATTCTGCCCGAATACCTTGAGGTTGTGTCAAGCAACCTTAAGGGCGGAATGAGCTTTGAGAAAAGCCTGTGGATGGGCATAAAGCCAAAGTTTGGGGTCCTTTCGAACGAGATAGCGCTTGCGGCCAAAAAGGTTATGACCGGGCATGATGTTGACATTGCGCTCACAGAATTTGCCCAGAAATACGACAGCCCTATGCTCAAGCGAAGCATGAACCTGATAATAAGCCAAATACAGAGCGGTGGGCAGATATCCATGATTATTGACAGGATTGTCGTGGACCTGAAGAAAACAAAGCTTCTCAAGGATGAGATGAGCGCATCAGTGCTCACCTACATGATTTTCATCGGCGCGATAGTTGTTGTAATCAGCCCGGTGCTCTACGCGCTGTCCTGGGCCCTTCTGGATGTTATCTCCAATATAACACAGCTGTTGGGCCAGAGCCTGGGAGACAACACTATGGGCCTGCCTTTTGAGTTTTCCAGCAACCCGATAGACCCGGACAGGTTCATTTTCACGTTCTATT
>CAZFZC010000132.1:0-3825 GCA_964523155.1 uncultured Methanosarcinales archaeon | reverse complement strand
CCTGCGCTTTTTTTGCAGTGGCAGTCGACATTGACCATTATATCGAGCACATAATCCTTGCAAGAAAGCACAGGTTCAGCATAATCCGCACCTGGAACGACTCTGTTGTGTACCACCATTTCAGGAGCAGGAGCTTTGTTCACCACTGGCCCGGGCTTTTGTCATTTGGCGCAGTCTTTCTGCTGCTGTCATTTTTGGACATTGCGCTGGCTGCGGCGCTTGCCACAGGCTATTATTCGCACATGCTCCTTGACAGGTTCCACCTAAAAAGGCACCCCCTTGCCTTAAGGGTGTTTGGCATTTCATTTCGCGAGACTGTAACTGAGGGAATCATAGGCTTTGCGCTTCTTGCGGCGGTGCTGCTGATTTGGTAGCACAAACATATAAACGCAAACATATAAAAACAGGGCCGCTAACCCTGTGCATATGCTCTTGCCGATTATCTCTGCAACATTTCTCGTGAGCCTCATAGCATTTGTCGGGCTTGCTGTGACAAGCAGGCACATAAAGCGGCTCCTGCACTACTTTGTCTCCTTTGCCGCAGGTACGCTTGTCGCAGTCGCTTTTTTTGACCTGATACCCCACTCGCTTGAAGAGATAATGGCTCTCGGGGGCTCGCTTGAGGCAGGGATTGCCTTTGTTGTCCTTGGCATTGCCATTTTTTTCCTGATAGAGAAGTTCATACACTGGCACCACTGCGACAGGCATGAGTGCCACGAGCTTCCTGCGGGCGTGCTCATCCTGACAGGCGACTTTGTCCACAACTTCCTTGACGGAGTGCTTATTGCCGGGGCGTTTCTCCTTGACACTGCCACAGGCATACTGACAACCATAACAGTTGCAGTCCACGAGATACCCCAGGAGTTCGGGGACTTTGCTGTTCTTGTGCACGCAGGGTTCACCAGGAAAAGAGCCCTGCTCCTGAACTTTGTCTCAGCGCTTTCAGCAGTCCTTGGGGGCGTCCTGGGCTACTTCATGTTTGCCTCAATTGAGGGCATTGCGCCTTTTGCAGTCCTTGCTGCAGCAGGAGGGTTTATCTACGTCGCTCTCTCAGACATTGTGCCTTCGCTTCACAGGCACCTGGGCAGGACAAGGCATGCTGTTGAGCTCGAGACTGTGATTTTTGTGCTGACAATTGCTGTTCTGTATTTCCTGTTCCACTCCGTAGGGCTTCACGGATAGCTTTGTGTAAGGTTTTTATAAGGTTTTGTTCAAATGGGGAGAATGGCAGAAACCAGGAAATTACTTGAGGCACTGCTTAGAAAAGAGACAGGCGTCTGTCACGGCTGGCTGAAGCTGCCTTCATGCGGTACAGGCACGCCTTACAGGCTGCCATACATTTTTCACCGCGGCAATAAGCCCCGCAACGTCTGCCTGATAACAGCTGCAATTCATGGAGATGAGAGGGCGGGTGTCGGGACTGTGCACCTGCTCTCATCCATGCTCAGGCAACCGCCAGGCAGCGTGCTAATGCTCCCTGTGGTAAACATGCCAGGATACCTGGGTGCAGCACGCTTTTTTTCTGACTGCCAGGACATAAACCACGGGTTTGATAAGGATATTTTGCAGCCAAGCCAGGTGATTGCAGACGCCCTCAAGGAGATGATGTCATTCTCAGACTGCCTCTTTGACCTGCATACAGAGCGCGACAGCTATGAGTCCGTGTGCTTTGTGAGGGCTGACTGCAGCAACCCTGCTGTAAGGGAAATGGCTGCATATTCCGGCGCGCCATACATACTGCACCAGCCGCCGTCTGCGCGAAACCTGCGCGGGTATGCTAGGTCAATAGGAAAGCCTGCCGTGACCCTCGAGATAGGCAGGGCCAGGAGCGCAAACGAAAAATATTCAAAGGAAGTTGCCAAGGCAATTTACGGATTTATAATGAACAGGCGCCGGGCCGGAAGTGTCGTTTACTGCAGCGCCTCCAAATGGCAGGCAGCAAAGCATGGCGGATACCTGAACCTAAATGCCGGGCTCGGCAGGACAGTGTCCCGGGGCAAGGGCATAGGCTTTGTTGCAGACATTTTTGGAAAAAGGAAGGAAATCCTTTCGGACGAGTCAGGCGCAGTCCTCGGGCATGCAGCTGACCCTGTAGTGTCATCCGGCTCAAAAATTATCCATGTCGGCAGAAATCCGCAGAAGCTTGCCACAGCAAGATTTTTAAAGCTGTTCTCATGACTGCCTGCGCCATGAATGTCCTTGTAACAAATGCCGCAAGCCCGACTTTCATGGTAACCTACCACAGCCTGCGCATGGCCTTTGGCTGCAGGATTGTCGGGCTGTCAAAGTGCGAGTCCTATGCAACACACCTTCTTGACAGGCAATACCTGCAGAAAGGCAGCCTTCTTGAGGACGCTGCTGAGGTGTGCCGTGCTGAAAAGATTGACCTGATAATTCCGCACAAGATTGAGCACAGGCTGCTCTTTCTGGAAAACCGTGGGTTGTTTGGCCCTGCCAAAATCCTTTCTGCGCCCTCAGATGCAATAACTGCCGCAGAGGACAAGCTGGGCTTCCTCTCACTTTGCGCAAAGAACAACGTTCCTGTGCCAACGCACCATGTGGCATCCAGCATCAGGGAGCTTAGGGAGTCTGTCGCGCTGCTTGGCTACCCCTGGAAGAAGGTTGTTGTCAAGCCTGTTCGAGGCTCAGGAAGCAGGGGGCTTAGGATACTTAACAGAAACGTGAATTTCCGCAGGCTTTTTACAAAGAAAAGGCCGGACTACCCTGAGATTACCCTTTCCAACCTGCACAGGATAATAGGGGACAGGTTTGAGAAGCTGCTGGTCATGGAATATTTGCCGGGAAAGGAATACTCTGTTGACTGCCTGCGCCAGGACGGCACAGAACTCTGCCTTGCGCGCCAGAGGCTGCAGACCATGAACGGCCTTACTACAGTCGGTGTAGTTGAAAGGCACGCTGAGATTGAGCAGCACTCAAAGAGTCTCTCTTTGGCTCTGGGCCTTGAGACTGTGTTTGGGTTCCAGTTCAGGGAGGATGAGGGCGGCAGGATGAAGGTTCTGGAATGCAACCCCAGGATTCAGGGAACAATGATAATGAGCGCGCTTGCAGGCGCAAACATAATAGCTGCATCTGCAGCAATGCTCCTTGGAAGGAAGCCGCCTGAATTTGACGTAGACTACGGCATGAAGTTCTACCGGATTTACTCAGGCATTGCTGTGGGAAGGCAGCTTACAAAGCTCACGCTGTAAGCCCGGCTGCAGCATGGTCTGCAGGCTCATGTTGCCTGCCAAATCTTGCCTGCAGAACCAGCGGGGAACCCCTGCAAGGCAAAACTTTATATAGTACATATGAATAGGCTTTCATATGATTTGCAATTCATACGAACATTTTTTCTCAGTCATGGCAAACCCCACTAGGCTGAGCATTATGAAGGCGCTGATGGACGGGCCGATGTGCGTCACTGAGATTGGAAGCAGGCTCTGCCTTGAACAGTCAAAGGTAAGCCACAGCCTGCGGGTTCTCGCCAAGTGCCACTTTGTGCACGCAAGGCCCAAAGGCAGGAAAAGGTACTATAACCTTAACAAGAAGACCATAAAGCCGCTCATGGGGCTTGTGCACAGGCATGTCACAAGCAACTGTGGCAGGTGCTGGGTGGAAAAATGAGGATGGAAAAATGAGGACAATATACATGGACAATGCAGCAACAACCAAGCTGGATTCAGAGGTGCTCAAGGCTATGCTGCCCTTCCTTAAGTCTGAGTACGGCAACCCAAGCTCCATGCATGCCCTGGGAATAAGGGCAAAAAACGCAGTGTCAGCTTCCAGACGCAGGGTGGCAGAGATTTTGGGCTGTGGTGAAGAAGA
>CAZFZC010000131.1:0-3866 GCA_964523155.1 uncultured Methanosarcinales archaeon | reverse complement strand
ATCTCCCGCGCGAGAACATTAACCTTTCTCTGGTCCATGCCAAGCTGTGTGATGTCGGCCTTGAGGTAGAATATGTCAGCACACTGCATGCAGGGATAGAGTATCTGGCTTGCCTGCTGGACCTCTGACTCTTTTCTGCCCATTATCTGGCCGCAGCGAAGAATCCTCTTTACAGTCGAGTTTCTCGCAATCTGCATCACAAGCTTCCAGTAATCGCGGCTGTTAACCAAATCGTTTGCCCAGACGAACTCAACATTGTCCAGGTCCATGCCCGCAGTTTTCCAGACCTCGATAAGGTAGCGGCCCACTGTCTGTATCCTCTCCAGGTCCCCGCCCATCTTGTTGTTCGCCCAGCCGTGCCAGTCAGCGACAAGCATCTTGAAGCGCACGCCTGCCCTTGTCATCTTGTTCACGTTTATCGCGCGCATTATGCCCTGTGCGATGTGCACATTGCCGCTGGGCTCAAAGCCGTCGTATGCAACAAGCTTTTTGCCTGAGCTGAGAAACGCCTTTAGCTCATCCTCTGTGATTATCTCTTCGCCCACCTGCCTGATGAGGTCCAGGCGTTTGTCTGTCTGCATTGGGGTGGGGGCTTTTTGAGGAATATAAAAAGCTTTGTGCACACGCACAGGGAGGCATATTGTGCAAACCCTCAGAATACCGCGTCATCCAGGAGGGCTGTTTTCTTTTTGACAACCGCTATGAACAAAAACGAAAAGGCCCCGCCAAGAACAGTTACAATTATGTCAAAGAACCCATCCCAGAAAAAAATGTCCTGCAGGTGCGGCGGGTTTTCAATTACAAGCTCCTGCATTGTCTCAAGCACCTCCCATATGACCGATACGCCAAATGTCACAAGAACCGCAACAGACCTGGGCCTGCGGTACCTGTTGAGTGTGGCAACCCATAGCGCCCCTGCTGCAACAGCCATGCCTGCGAAAAAATGGCTGGGCACGTCAACCAGGGGCTCATGGAAGTACAGGTCATACATGCGTAGTATCAGTTCTGAAAGAAGGAAAACAACAAGGAAAACCAGTGCAACAATGAACAGCCCGTTATTTGGACATTTGCAGAACGGCTTTTGCATACTGAGGGATAATGGCTGCTGCATTATAAAGCTTCTGCGCATGAGTTCCGGCAAATATTTTTATTGTCTTCTGCATTACCAGCGCCATGATTGAGAGCTCCCTGCTTGCAACGTACCTCTTCTGCAGCCGCAAGGTCTTCCTTGAGCAGGCGTTTGGGCTCAGCGGGGCAGAGCGCACAGTCAGGGCCAGACAGTCGCTCCTTGAGCGCGTGCAGGCGGCTCTCAATGAGTCTGAAGAAAGGGTTGTTTCCAGAGTATCCTTAACTGAAACGCTTGAAGGCATTGAGAAACTCTACCGGAGCCACGTGTCTGCGATTGCCCAGCAGGCCATCCAGGAGGACAGGCAGTCGCTGCTTCGCGCAGGGCTGGAATTGGCCCATGTGCACACATGGGTTATCCGGAAAATGTCATCTGAGATAAGCCACAGGGCCGCAAACGTCCGCAGTGCGCTGGAAAAGCGGCCCGCGGATGTCTGGCAGAGCCTGTCCCCGAAGATAAAGAGCAGGTACACGGTATCCTCTGAGAGCCTTGGCCTGGCAAGCACTATTGACATGCTGGAAATATACAGTGACAGGGTGATTCCCGTGATGGTTGTTGCAGGCCGTGCGCCTGATGAAGGCGTGTGGCCGAGCCAGCAGATAGAGGCTGCCTGCCAGATTATGCTGCTTGAGGAGCGGTTCAGCACACAGGTTTCCAGGGGCCATGTGCATTATCTTGATCCGGGTATGTGCAGGGAAGTTGTGCTCAACCCCTTTATGCGCGAGCGCGTCTTGAGCGTGCGTGACAAGGTGCGCGCGGTTCTTAAGTCAAAAAGCACTCCCTCCAGAGTGGAGAACAAGAACAAGTGCAAGGCCTGCGAGCTCGAGGAGAAGTGCTATAACGACGGGTACATGCAGGAGCGCCTCGATGAGCTCAATAGAAAAGTTTAAATAATACATGTTCTATTCACTGTGGCATGGCAGAGGAAGAAAAACGGTTTTCTAGACAGCTAATAGGCAAGACGGTTGTCAGCAAGACAGGCAAGCGGTTCGGCGAGGTTGGCGACATTATATTTGAAACCCGGTCAGGTGAACTTATCCACATTATCCTTAAGAACCCGACCAGCTATACAGATAAGCTTGAGCTTGAGAAGAACAAGCAGGGCCAGACCCTAATTCCGTTCAGCGCGGTTATCGCTGTGGGCGACTTTATGGTAATCGCTGAAGAGGACATTATCTGATACCGGAATTCTGCAAGAGTTTTCTGCATTTCCTGCAGTCAATCCCCTCGCAGGACGTGCTTCCCATGCCCCAGCGCAGGCCCCATCTCTTGATTTCCTCGATTATCCTTATCAGCCCCTCTCCCCTGCCAGTAAGCGAATAGTATGTCCTGAAGGGCACAGAGCGCGTGTCAGCCTCCCTGGTTATCAGCCCTTCGCTTTCCAGCTCTCTGAGCCGAAGCGAGAGCATCTTCGGCGAGATGCCGGGTATGCCTTCCTTTATCCCAGAATAGCTTTTTCTCACGCCGCCGCCGCGGTAGATTGAGAGTATGACAAGCAGGCTCCATCTTGCAGATACGATTTCCGCTGTCCTGTACACAGTGCAGCTTTCCTGCGCATGCGCTGTGTCATTTGCCGGGCTTTCTTTCTCCAAAGTAACCTATAGGTAACTGAAACATATTTAAATAAGTATCTATATTATACCTGGTAGAATAAAGTTACTTACAGGCAGAAACAGAGGCAGGAGATGGCAGCAGAAAAAGCGAAGAAAAAAAAGAAGACAGCGAAGAACTCAAAGAAAGCAGCAAGACCCAGGCGGCCTGATAGAGGTATACCCAGGCCTGTTTTGGGCCGGCAGCAGCCTGGCCGAGTCCGGCAGCAGCCTGAAAGGGACATTGTCAGTATAGACGAGGGGCTCTGCAACGGCTGCGGGCTCTGCATACCCGGCTGTCCCGAAGGCGCGCTGCAGGTAATAGACGGCAAGGCGAGGCTTGTAAGCGACCTATTCTGCGACGGGCTTGGCGCATGTATAAAAGAGTGCCCGCAGGGAGCAATAGCAATTGGGCGCAGGCCGGCTGAGCCGTATGATGAGGGGCGGGTCATGCAGAACATTGTGAAGGCGGGAAGAAACACAGTCATTGCCCATCTTCGCCATCTTCATGAGCACGGCGAGACAGGCTACCTGAAGGAGGCGCTTGGGTTCCTGAAGAAGAAATCCATCACTGTAAAGGAAAGTGAGTACGCGCCAGAGCAGCAGCCGATGCAGTGCGGCTGTCCGGGCTCGCGGGCCAGGGATTTTTCAGCTGAAGACAAAGAGCCTGGCAAAGTTGCACAGACACCTTCAATGCTTGGGCAGTGGCCAGTCCAGCTTCACCTGGTATCTCCTGAGTCATCGTACTTCCGGGGAGCAGACGTCATGCTTGCAGCAGACTGCACTGCGTTCTCTTTCGGCAGCTTCCACGAGGATTTTATCAGGGGAAAGGCAATCGCGATAGCCTGCCCAAAGCTTGACACCGGCCAGGATGTGTATGTTGAGAAGCTTGCAGGCATGATTGATGATGCGAAGATAAGGTCCCTTTCAGTCGTCATAATGGAAGTTCCCTGCTGCAGTGGCCTTTACATGCTGGCGCAGGAGGCAGCAAGCAGGGCGAAAAGGAAAATTCCGCTGAATAAGACTGTTATCAGCATAAGGGGAGAAGTGCAGGGCTAGTGCACAATTCCTGCGGACCGCTGGCATACAATGCCTAACAATGCCTAACAATACCTAACAATACCTAACAATACCTAACAATGCCTAACAAT
>CAZFZC010000130.1:0-3869 GCA_964523155.1 uncultured Methanosarcinales archaeon | reverse complement strand
GAAACCATCTCCCTGTTGAGCTCTTCAAGCGCGTTGAAAATTTTCGCCTGCTCCTCAAACTGCTTTCTGGTCAGCTCAGCGAACCGTTCCTTTGCAGTAACATACTTGCGTTCGGCTTCCTCAAACTTCTTTTCAGCCATTAGTATCCTTATCTTCTCAATGAGCTCGAGCGGGCCCAGGCTTTCTTCCCCTTCAGTCTCCTTTTTGGGCGTGCCATCCTTCTTTTCTGTCTTGTCAAGAAAGTCGTCAATGTCCATTCACAGCTCGCCCTCCAGATACCTCAGGTAGTTCTGCCAGAGGATTTCCACCTTTTCAGGAGATATCCCTCTGTCTGCAGCCTTCTGTGCAAACACTGCCTTCATTGTATTCTTGTTCATGTTTATGTACTTAAGCCATAAAAGCTTTGTCTGCCCTGCGTTTAGCCCCCTCTGCTGGGCCTTCTCATAGAACTCGTCCTTTGTGTCAAACTGACTGTAGCCCTTAAATTCCAGCTTCTCTTCCTGTTCAGTGTTCAGGAAGACGTAGGGCGTCGTAAACTTGTATTCTATTCCGACAATCTTTTCCTCTACCAGGAAATCAGTCCATGCCTGGATTGTCCTTGACGACACTTTTAGCTCCTTTGCAGCCTCAGCCAGGGTAATCTTGCCTTTTTTTCGTATCAAATCCAAAAAATCGTCCACATCTGTCCTTAGCATTATATCTACCCAGCAGAAAACACAAATTGCATAGTATAAAAACTTTCTTTACCAGAACCTAGTAGTGTCACGGGCAAACCTGCTCAGCCTCTGTTGAGGAGTTAATACCGTAGTATGACAGGTGGACTCCGTCAAAGAGCACCCGCGTTATTGGGTCATGGTCCCAGACTTCGGTGACGTTCCACATGCCGCCCATTAAAGCATCCGGCCCGTTGCACTGCTCGCTGTTGTTCCAGTAAAGGTAGTCGATATGCGAGATGTTCTTTATCCAGGTGCTGTTCAGTATGCTCTCAATTCCGCAGCACGAGCTCCTGTTTGAGTTGTTCTGGAAGCGCATAAGATAACCCGGCGCCCAGTTGTTGTAGCGGAATGTCTGGTTTTCTATGTGGGCAACAGTGGTTGACGCGTTCCATTCCTTTGGCGTGTAGCTTGCAATGCTTCTGTTCACACCGTTCATGGCATAGAGCGGGTCAGGCTCGCCAATGACAGAATAGTTTATGGCAACAGGGTCGGAAAAATCATAATATATCCCCGAATAGTTTGCATAGAAGCTTGTATCAGCCTCAATCACAATCTTCCACGGCTCGGTCTGGTAGACATATATGTTGTGCACAGTGATATTTGCATGAATGCGCATATTCTCACCGACAACATCAAGGAGCTTCTCAATCCAGTCAGGGACAGTCTGGTTGACCATGCGCGGTGCCTTGCGGCTGTAGAGCGTCCCGTTTGTCAGGAGTTCCCTTATCCGGAGTTCGGGGTTATCAATGCTTGTCCTGTTGTTGAACACCCATTCATTTAGCTCTGCCATTGCAAGTCTTGAAGAGACATACAGCACCCTTTTCATGTACACCTCCTTGGCATCTCTTGTGAAAGATGTAACCACGCTAATCTTGGCCTTGTCTGAATAAAGTGTCGGTCCTGTCAGCTCTGCAGGCTTCCATGAGACAACCACTATAAATATGGAAAGCACTGTGAGCGACAGCATTGTGAAGAAAAAGCCCTTTTTCATCCCCAACTTATTACCTCCACACTGTAAGGACCGTAGAGTTCGCTTTTGTACAGGCCGTGCACAACAGCGCGCGCCGGAGTGACATACCTTGCGTCAAGGATGCTCATCCTTGAGACATTATGGACAGTCGTGTTGTCAATGTTCAGGACATAGTTGTATTCTGAGGGTATAAGCTGGCGCGTGATGTTTCTGAGAAAAGGGCTTATAAGGTCCTGCTCGCCCCTGTAATAAAATTCTGCAATCTGCTCCATGAGGGGCTTTGCAGTGTCTGTAATGTTTCCGTCTGCCCTGAGCAGGTCAATGTAGTTGTTGTTAATGTCCCTTACTCTGTTCTTCTGAAGAAGGTTCAGGATGTCCTCGCTCACTGTGTAGGGCTGCTCGGTTCTTGGGGTTCTTTCAACATACGATAATATAAGGACAATTCCTACTGTCAGGACGCCTATCGCGACCAGGCTGTCTATCAAAAAAAAATATCCGCTCTTATTCATAGTTATCTGCTGCATAGCCTCTTATCCTGGATGACCAGGCCAGGGCATCCGAACCCAAAGCCCCCGTCCTTTGTGATATCCACAATGTTGTTGTCTGCGTCAGTAAGGTATATGCATACCTTCTTCTCAGTGCCCAGAAGGCTTCGCAGGTCGTCACAGCTTAGCTCAGTGAGCCCGGCAATCTCGCTTTTTGACAGTGTTCCGTCCTCCAGCGCCGCCAGGAGCATCCCGCTGGCCTTAACAGGCTGGACTGCGCTATCCTGTTCGATGCCAAGGAACCCCAGAAATATTGCGATTACCAGAAAAGCCATGACAAGGAGGATGGCATACTCCAGCACCGGCTTTCTCCTTTTCCTTGGTTTTTTCATTTTAGCTCTGCTGGCCGCAAATCATGCCGGAAATGTTAATTGACGGGCACCCGAAACCATGTATGACCTGGGAGCTGTTAACAAGCAGGTTTCCCTCGCCGTCCTGTAGATATATGCAGATGTTTTTTGTGGTCTTGAGCAACTGGCGCCATTCACTGCAGTTCATGCTGTAGAGGTAATTTAGGTCCTGCTGGCTTAGCACCCCGTCTTTAAGCAGGCTGTTTGACATCAGTGTCCGTGCCAGCTCCTCAACCTCAACCTGGACATTGCTGTCAGTGCCCCTGTTCAGGGTCAGGCTGTAAAAAAAAACAAGCGCTATCAGAAACACGCCTATTGCAAGATAGGTCTCAATAGACCAGGTCTGCCCCCTCTTTTTCGCCATGCGCTTCACTGCTAGCAAACATTTTTTATATATTTTTCGAATGCTGTAAACCACTGGCAGCCCCAAATACCAAAAAATATAAATAGGTGCGGCAAAAAAATCTGTGCCATGGAAAAAAGAGTTGTGATAATTGCCATCTTGGTCTTCATGGCGGTTTTTGGCTGCGCCAGGACGGCAAAGGATGCAGATGTACAGGAGCAGGTTCAGCAGGAACAGCCGGTTGAAAGCCAAGAAGGGTTCCCAATTGAGGCGCCGGTTGCCCAAGGCATGGACGAGGACCTGCAACTTCTGGAAAACTCCACACTTGACCTGGGCACTGACGAGTTTGAGGACTGGTAGGCTAATTCCTGCTTTTTTTGCCTGAGCTGGTAAGCCCCCTGTACACCCTTCTTGTATGCTGCTTCTCAGAAATCCAGTTGATTTTCCTGTCTGACCTGATAACAGGGTGCATCGGGTCAACAAGAATTATTTCATACCAGTAATAGGTTGCATCGCTCGCTACCCAGTAGCTGTTGAGAACTTCCAGGTTTGAAAACCTGCGCGCCGCGCGCTGCTCGGCAATAGTCCTGTAGGATGCGCTCAGGTTCTTTTTCATCCCGAAACGTTTTGAGCGCCTTCCGGCCCGGATTCGTGGCCGGGTGTGGCCACCGCGCAAAACCCTCTGCCTGACAACAACAAAACCTTCCTTTGCCTTGTATCCCAGGGCCCTTGCCCTGTCTATCCTTGTCGGCCTCTCTATCCTTATAAGGGAGGGCTGCCTGCGAAACTCCATAAGTCTCCCATGGTTTGCCTTGTTTCTGCCGGGTTTAGTCCAGGCTTTTCTCACAAACTTGTACAGGCTCATAGCAACTACCGAGGTTCGGCACTTATTTATAAACTTAACTGAACCTGGGCATCTGCAACAGGAGCGGCAGACAGCCGCCG
>CAZFZC010000129.1:0-3888 GCA_964523155.1 uncultured Methanosarcinales archaeon | reverse complement strand
GATGAACCCTGCGTGTTTTACCGTATATTTTTGGGACCGTCCAGAAAGGAGCCCATCTTGTCCTGCGCCCCTGCTTTGACAGACGAAGCTTCCTGCTGATATGGATATACTTTGCCATACTAATCTTCCTGCTTTTTTGGCTTCTGGGTTTTCGCCCTGGTTTTTTTGGGCTTTGAGGCGACAGTTTCCTGCTTCTGGCCTGCCACTTCTGCCTTTTCCCTTTTCTCTGCAGTGTCCAGGGGCTTCTTCTGGGCAGTCTTTGCTTTAGGAACCGTCCTCTTGGCGGCCTGGTTCAGCAGGGACATGCCCTTGGCAGTCACCACCCTGCCCTTGTGCACTCCTTTTTGCTTCTGCTCAAGGAGCCCGGCCCCTTCGAGCTGCTGCATAATCTTTCTTATGATATTACCCGACGCTTGGCGAAATTCCGGAGGGGCATGCCCTCTGCGCTTCCTGCCGCCGTACTTGGTTCTAAGCTTGTTCACGCCTATTGGCCCGTGCATTGAAGCCTTAAGCATAATTGATGCAGCCCTTACCTGCCACCAGTCCATGTCCTGGGGCACTCTTTCCCTGCTGGCGCCTGTTTTTACAAATATTGCCCAGTCCGGCTGTTTTAGCTCGGGAACCTTCCTGAGTTCTGCAGCAAGCTCCCTCATCACAGCTGTCTTGTTGCTTTCAGTAACCCATTTCATTTTCGCATCATTCCTTAGAATGCCTGTTCCGAGAATTAAGAGGTCCTTTAAAAACTTTTTGTATGCGCCAGACCTTTTTAGCCCCTTACATGCAGTAATGGCTCAGCATATGTGCTTGTCGGCACAGCCCCTGGCTGCACCCGGGCGGAAACAGAGGTTAAAAGAAAAATTTATATATTAGATATGGCTACCTAAACTCAACAGGGTCGAATTTAAATCAACAGCAAACATAAAAAATAAAAAGGAAGGTGATTGCGATGTGGGAAAACCAGTTGTTTGATGAGCTGCTTAGGATGCAAAGGGACCTTGACAGGATGTTTGGTGGTGCGCGCCAGCTCACTTACAGCGGCCAGTCCGGCCAGCCTTCTGTGGTCAGGAGGCCGGTGTGCGACCTTTGCGAGACAGAGAAGAGCGTCATTGCCAGCTTTGAGCTGCCGGGTGTTGAGAAAAAGGACATTGAGCTTGAGGTAAATGATGCTAGCATTCGCGTCAGCGTGGGCAAAAAGGACAAAAAGAAGTCAAAGGACGAGATAGTCTGGCAGGGCCACAGCTTTTATTTAGAGCTGGCTCTTCCCAGAAGGGTGGACAGTTCCCAGGCCAGGGCAAGGTTTAAGAATGGCGTCCTGAGGGTGGAATTGCCCAAAATTCAGAAGGAAGCAAAAAAGAGGCTACAGATAGAATAGGTGGGACATTGGCAGCAAAAAAAAAGGATGACAGTAACATTTTGCTCTTAGCCAAGCTAAAAGAGTATGAGGGCCTGCTTAAGCGGCTGCAGGCGGATTTTGAGAATTACAGGAAACGCGAGGAGCGCGCAAGAAGTGAGTTTCTTGTGTGCGCCTCTGCAGGCACCATACAGAAACTGCTTCCGTTTATTGATACGCTGGAGGCAGCTGCCAAGGTCAAAGGAAGCGGGGCAGCAGAGCTCCTGGCCCAGCTCCTGGGCATACTTAAGCAGGAAGGCCTTGAGCCTATAGCTGCAGAGGGCAGGCAGTTTGACCCAAACCTGCATGAGGTGATGCTCACTGAAAATAACAGGGCAATTGAGGATGGAATCATTACCCAGGAAATACAGAAAGGCTACCTTTTAAGGGACCGGGTGCTGCGGCATGCCAAGGTCAAGGTCAACAAAAACAATGAAGGAACCGGCAAGGATAACAAAAATAACAAGAGAGACGAAGCTGCATGAGCTAATGGCGATAGCCGCGTGCAGCAGGTGCAACCACTGCTGCAGCTATGGTTCGGGCATATTCCTTGCGGATGACATTAAGAGGGTAGCAGCCCACATGGGCGTCTCCGAAGATAAATTCACTGAAGAGTACCTCTGGGAAACACTTTTGTTCAACAAGAAGGTACACAGGGCCCGGTTGCGCGCTGGCAGAAAGCCGTACGGCCCGTGCATTTTCCTTAAAAGGCGCGGGTGCAGCATACAGAGTGTAAAACCCCTTCACTGCAGGGTTTGTCATGGCTGCGGCAGCCACGGCGAGAACCTGGCAAAATGGTTCATGGTCAACTACATAATAGACACAGCAGATCCAGAGGCAGTACGCCAATACGCAATATACCTGAGGACTCACAGCCCGCTTGAGGGCGCAAGCCTAAATGACCTAGTGCCTGATAAGGCACTGCTGTCAAGGATTTTGTCCCTGGAAAAGCTTTACTGAGGGCACGCCTGGGGCAGAACACAATTGCATCGGGCACAAAGCGCCGGCAAATGCAGGAGCCGGCAAATATGCTGCAGGGAATCTGTAAAACAGAAAGGTGAAAACAATGGATAAGAAAATAAATTTCAGCATTGATGAGGGCCCGGACTTTTTTGCCCATGAGGTCACAGTTAATTTCAACCCGACGCAGTTTATACTGGATTTCAAGTGTCTGACACCAAGAAGCGATGCCAGGAACCAGTCCGGACCAACAATATCTGTCAAACACAATGTTGTCATGATAGATGCATATCATGCAAAGCGGTTCCATGAGCTGCTTGGAACAGTCATACAGCGGTATGAGAAGGACTTTGGCGAAATAGAAAAGCCAAAGGCAGTTTTTGCCGCAGAAAAGAAGAAAACCGATCTTGAAGGCAGGAAAAGCAAGGCAACAGTGCCAAGCTATTTCGGATAGGAGGTAGACGAAAATGGGAAAAATTATAGGAATTGATCTTGGAACAAGCAACAGTGCGGCAGCAGTGCTGCAGGCAGGAAAGCCCGCTATTATACCCAGCGCAGAGGGCGCCACAGCCTATGGCAAGGCATTTCCCAGCGTGGTTGCGTTCACAAAGGACGGCCAGGTGCTGGTTGGAGAGCCTGCAAGAAGGCAGGCGGTCTCAAACCCCGAGAGAACTGTACTGGCCGCAAAGCGGAAGATGGGCACCAAGCACAGGTACAAGATTAACGGCAAGGAGTACACCCCGCAGCAGATAAGCGCATTCATCCTGCAGAAGATAAAACAGGATGCTGAAGAGTATCTGGGCGACAAGATTACCGGGGCTGTTGTTACTGTCCCTGCATACTTTGACGACGACCAAAGGCAGGCAACGAAGGATGCCGTAAAGATTGCAGGACTCGATGTCAAAAGGCTTGTCAACGAGCCGACAGCCGCAGCCATGGCATACGGCCTTGACAAAAGCGACAAGGACCACAAGATACTGGTGTTTGACCTGGGTGGCGGCACGCTTGATGTTACAATCATGGAGTTTGGGGACGGGGTCTTTGAAGTCAAAAGCACAAGCGGAGACACGCAGCTTGGCGGCACTGACATGGACGAGGCCCTCATGAAATTCCTTGTGGACGAGTTCAAGAAAACCGAGGGGATTGACCTTAACGAGGACGACACAGCCATACAGAGGCTCAGGGAGGCTGCGGAAAAGGCCAAGATTGAGTTGTCAAGCACGCTTGAGACAGAAGTCAACCTGCCATACATAACCGCAACAGACAAGGGCCCAAAGCACATGCATGTCAAGCTTACGAGGGCAAAGCTGGACCAGATTGTGCAGCCTATAATTGACCGCTGCAGAAGCCCGATTGAGAAGGCAATGAAGGACGCAAAGCTTACTGCCAAGGACGTAAGCAAGGTAATCTTGGTGGGCGGCCCGACTAGGATGCCCATTGTGCGAAAGTTTGTCGAGGACATAGTTGGCAGCAAGCCCGAGAGGGGCATAGACCCAATGGAATGCGTTGCCCAGGGGGCAGCAATTCAGGCAGGCATA
>CAZFZC010000128.1:0-3979 GCA_964523155.1 uncultured Methanosarcinales archaeon | reverse complement strand
GCAGCTCCTGCTTCTGCTTGACATCCTCAAAATAATGCATGGTCTCATGGATTTCCTCATATTCCTCCATTTTCCTTGCAACCATCCTCTGGATGAAGAGCTTCTTTGACACAAGCCCGATAACGAGGCTTTTTACCCCCCAGCTGTTTGGCATCGCGCTGTAGCATGAGACGTCAAGCACAGTTATCTGGCCCCTGCCAGCAAGCTCGACGAGCGGCGTCCCCTTCTCGGAAAACAGCCCCCAGGAGTCAGCGTTTCTGAAGCGGTTTGTGACTGCATCGCGAACGCCTTTCTCAGACTCCTTGTCTTTTCGCAGGGTATCAATCACATCCACTATCTGGTATTCGCCCCTCTTCTGCATCTCGCTTATAACGCGCTCGATAAGCACCCCCATGGGGCTGTTGATGTCAATTTCAAATGTCAGGCACCAGTCGCCTGCGTCAAGCTCGCTTGGCTTGATTGAGAACGGGAAGTCGGTCGGGATTCCCTTTTTTCTGAACTCGTCATGAAATCCAGCAGGAGTGTATATCTGCACGTTCATCCCGCGGCCCTGCATCCCCCATTCCTTGAGCTGCGCCTCCTCTTTGCGGTTCGGGTATTTCATGGACCAGTAGACACCCATTGTGTCAAGAAGCACTATCGAGAGGTTCTGCCTTATCTCTTCAGGCAGGTCAGCCATGCCTTCGGCGATGACCCCCATGCTGTATGAGTTGTGCACAATTATGTTGTTTGCGACGAAATTGTGCGCGCCGGGAACTGTTATGTCATAAACATCAAATGTGCCTTCAATTTCCTCTATGCCACTAACAGAATCCCAGAAGATGTCTGAATCAGCCATTGTTGCCAGGTAGTTGTCGCTCATTGCCTGGGCAACCTGCATGAGCTTGTGCCTGGAGGGAGAGTATCTTGCAGACTCTCTTGCAGATTTTGGGATTTTGTACCCAAGCATTCGGCCGACTGCAGGCCAGTCTGGCTCAAACGACTCCCAAATCTCCCTGGGAATGGTATCAACGTTTGTATTCCTGACAATCTCTGCATTGTCTGCCAGCGCCTGCCTTGCCCTTTTTTCCTTCCTGCCGAAAAACCCAATCTCCCTGATGAAGCGGCGCACAAACCCCGCGTACACCTCAAGCTCATATGCGGACCTGCACTTTGTCTTCTTTTCCCTGAGCCTTGACACAACCCCAAAGCGCAGGAGCAGGCTTTGCACCTGCTTTGCCAGCTCCCTGGAGCTTGAGCAGTACGAAATTGTCCAGCAGGGGGGATGCTTCTGGTATATGCAGCCGTCACTTGAGAACAGCCGGTTAAGGAACAAAGACAGCCTCTGCCTGGTGAGGGTAAAGACTGAGTCTGGCAGGGTTTTTTCATAGGATAGCTTTCCATACATTCCCTCGCGCTCACAGAAGCCGCGGATGGACGAGGTGCAATCCCTCTGCCTGGAAGAAACTGTCCGTCCCCTGCTGTCACGTCTGGTTATGTCCGCATACCTTTTTTTGTTCTGCACCGCCCGCAGGCATCCCTCTTTTGAGTGCTGCACAATCCTCAGTGTCCTGTCAAAGGAAAGCACCGCCTGCCTGAAGTCAGCAACAATTTCAGGGTCTGTGTTTGAGAAAAGCACAAAACGGTTTCCCAGATGGCCCTCAGCAATCAGGTAGGCAAGGATTTTCACCCTGGCTTCTTCCATCGCATTTTCGCCGAACACCCCGGTTTTCCTGGGTGTTGCAATCCTGTCGTCTATGCACAGGTCCCTGGCAGGAACCCAGCCCCTGACTGTCAGAAGCGGATGCTCGGGAGTGAGTCTTATCTCCCTGCCGGTTCTTGTGCGAAGCGAGAGGATGCGGCTTACGCTGCGTTTGTAAAATCCCTCTCTTGCAGCCGGCCCTATCTTCAGTTCAGAAGAAAGGGACAACACCCCTGTGCCTTCGCCCTCCAGCGCAGATATCGGAACCTCCCTGCCGTCCTCAAGGGTTATCAGTGTGTCTCCTGTCAGGCACTTGCCTCCGCCGCGCTTCCCGCAGACGAAAACCACGTGGCTCCTTATTACATCAAGATAAACGCTGTTGGAGAGCGAGACTGTCTGGCCCATCTTGACATAATGCTTTCCGACAAATATCACGCCGTCGCTCCCAAACTTTTCCCGGTCGCCTGCGCTCCTGCCGATTACTATGTCATACATGGGCAGATAACGCAGGACAGGGATATATAAAGTTATCCCAACTCTGGAGGTGAATGCCCCCGTTCTCTGGGTCTGCCAGGCATGGCGCAAGATTTATTAATGAAGCAAGAATTGCCTGGGAGCATGGCAAAAAAACCAGCAAAAAAAGGCAAGGCATCCAGGAAAACCGATACCAAGAAGAGTGATACCAGGAAAAAAAAGAAAGAAACAGAAAAGTATGTGATAACAGGGCTTGTAATAGCGCTTATTCTTGTCATTGCATATGCAATAGTCAATATTGAAAAGTTCATGCCCGATTCCCCTGCAGGCGAGGCAAGGGTGGCTGCTGCAACAGTCAACGGCGATGTTATCTATGAGGACGAGGTTGACAAGTATTTCAGGTACCTCTCAGCGCAGTTCGGTCCAACCATAACGAGGGAGTTTGTCCTGAACCACACGATAAACCAGCGCCTGCTGCTGCAGGAGGCACAAAAGCAGGGCATTTCTGTAGACATGCAGAAGATTGTTGACGGCGTTGACGAATGGCTTGTGCAGGTGCGCGAGCAGGTTGGTGATGAGGAGCTTATGCGCATACTTTCGGCCCAGAACATAACGCTTGACGAGTTCAGGAACGACACAATCAGCATGTATCATGCCGACCTTACAATAGTGTCTCTCCTAAACCAGACAGTTTTTGCGGGGCTCGAACAGGACACAAATTTTACTGTCACTGACGATGAGGTCAGGCAGTACTATGAAGATAACAGGGACCAGATGCACCAGATAAACGCCAGCCACATCCTGGTGTGCTTCCAGGGGGCGCAGAGGTGCACGCAGAACAGGACAAAGACCGGGGCAGAACAGCTCATCAATTCTATTTACGAGGAGCTTAAGGAGACTGGTGATTTTGAGGGCCTGTCAGCAGAGTTTTCAGACGATCCCAACGGCCAGAAGGGCGGCAACCTTGGATATTTCTCAAGGGGCATGATGGTCCCTGAGTTTGAGGAGGCTGCCTTTTCACTGAAGCACCCGGGCCAGCTTTCAGAGCCTGTCCTGACAGACTTTGGCTACCATATAATCAAGCTGAACAGCGTGCGTGACGACTTTAAGGACTTCGTCACCCAGATAAGCATGCAGCTCCAGCTCCAGAAGCAACAGGAAAAGCAGATGGAACTGCGGGCGAAGCAGGAGGAGCTTATGAACCTGTACATAAAGGGGCTGCGCGAGCAGGCTGACATCAGGGTAATAACAGCAAACAGGGCACCGGGGCAGGGCATTGAGCCAAACGCCCAAATCCAGACCTTTAATGTCAGGGAAGGCGAAGTGTGCAGGGAAGGCGGCAGGCCGATAATCCGGCTGTTCTCTACAACAAGCTGCCCGCACTGCACATGGGTAAGGAAGGACTTTGAGAAGGTTGCAAAGGAATACGGCGACAGGATTGTTGCCTACCACTGGGAGCTTGACACCGGCGATGACACGCTGACTGATATCGTTGAGACAGGGGTTCCTGCAGCAGAAGAGGCCATCTTCAGGGAGTTTAATCCCAGGGGCTCAATCCCGACTTTTGTGTTTGGCTGCAGATACTACAGGATAGGGACTGGCCATGAGCAGGAGAACGACCACATCGCTGAGCAGCTGGAGTTTCGGGCTGTTATTGAGGAGCTGCTGAAATAGGGGCTTTTTTTCTGCGGCTGCGTTTAAAATCTCTTTGATTTGGGCCCCTCTGCTACAGGTTTTTATCATGGTCCAGGGGGTTCTTGATTTATGATGACATACCCCGCCGCAAGCGGTGGGGATGGAAATCATGACCAAGAACCCCACTGT
>CAZFZC010000127.1:0-4003 GCA_964523155.1 uncultured Methanosarcinales archaeon | reverse complement strand
AACCGGCAGCTTGACGGCATTGCCCGGGCGCTTGTGCAAAACGGAATCAACTTTGTCAAGCGGACTGTGGAGCAGCCGAACGTCTCGGCAGCACCGGACCAGGTAACCCTGTCAACAGTGCACGCAATAAAGGGGCTTGAGTCTGAGGTGGTGTATCTTGCCGGCGCAACAAGCCAGATGTATCCGTGCCAGGCAACTGACAACCCTGTTCTTGACAGGCTCAGGCCGCCGCAGCCGGACAGGAGGGAGGAGGAAAACAGGCTGCTTTACGTGGCAGTCACAAGGGCAAAAAGGCAGCTTGTCATCAACCACACAAACACCCCGACCCCGTTTCTTTCGGGCTCAATGCACCTTTTGCAGCCGCTTAACAACTGCTGCGCAAAGGACCTGGAGGGTGAGCTTAGGGAGTGGCGGCAGAGAAAGGCCCGCCAGCTCAAAATCGCGCCTTACATGGTTTTTGCTGACAGGACAATGCACCATATCCTGCAAAGCATGCCCTCAAGCATCCCTGAGCTGCTCGATGTGCCGGGGATAGGCGACAGCAGGGCATCGCTCTTTGGCGAAGAGCTCCTGTCGCTCATCTGCGGCAGGAAAAAACATTAAAGTCCCTACGGGCTTCCTGTCCTGATGAAACCCCTTGTGTTATATTACTCAAGAACCGGCAACACCAGGGCAGTTGCCCGGATTATCGCAGGGCTTGAGAAGGCTGATATTGAGGAGATTCGGGAGACAAAACCCATGGGCTACCTTGGCAGCGGGATTGCTGCGTGGCGGAAGAAAAAAAGCGCCATCATGCCACTGAAAAGCGACGTGGACAGCCGCAGCAGGATATACATCGGCCAGCCTGTATGGGCATGGACCATGGTTCCGGCAGTTCGGACCCTGGCTGAGACATGCTCGTTTGCAGGCAAGGACATCAGACTGTTCTGTACAATGGAGGGCTCTGGAGGCGAGCGCTGCCTCAAGGAAACTGAAAAGCTCACTGGTCCGGCAAGGGCAAAGGGAGTTTTCAGGAAGCCAATGGATAATCTGGAACATGCCAGGCGCCTGGCAGAAAGGCTTGTCAGGAGCTGAACGCTTCGGCAATATTTCCCTTCTCATCTGCGCACCTGTAGTAGCCCGTTGCCGTATCCGTGCGGCAGATATGGCTTCCCAGGGGATACCTGGGATTGTAGACAATGTCCTTTGCGCCTGCGCTGCAGTTCAGTGGCTTCATCGCAGCAAACTCAGCGGTTTCCCCGGAATGGTAGCATTCCCTGAATGGTTTGTTGACAAAAAGAAACCCGGGCTGCATGCCGATTATCTCGGGCTGCACTGGCGCACCAAACACAGTAATGTTTAGCGCATGCTCTTTCTTAAGGTGGTTGCCTGCCTGGTCACTGCAGCGGATGAACACGTGGTAGTTGCTCATGCCTGTAAGGTTTTCTGCGGGCAGCCTGAACTCGGCTTCAAACTCAGTCACTGGCTCAGTGCCAAGCTGTATCTCGGGAATCGTGAAACCCCCCCGTTGCATTGTGCGCGGCCGCAGCGAAAGCATGCACCAGCACGGCTCGTCTGTCTGAATCCTGACAACCACCGGAGCGTATGCCGGGACTTCAGGATAAACTGTATGCATGATTGTGTCTGCGTAATAGCTGCTGTTGGCTGCAACAGAAACCAAAGGCTTTGCCAGGGCAACTTCTGCAGACGGTGCCACATCATCTGACTCTCCCTGAAGAATGCATGAGCCGGACTCGAAAACGCACGAGGCCCCAAGGCTTTTGCACCTGTACTCTGTGCATGGGTGCAGCATGCTATTGTTGCAGAGCCCGCACATGGGGTTTGCAGGCGCTTTCCAGGCGCTGCAGACAGCATCCCTTGCACTTGCGCCCCGGGGGATTTTCACGTCCTGCAGCGGGCCGTCAAACGGCGCCTTGACAAGAAAATCATCGCCTCTTTTTGTATACCCGTCGTCCCAGTACACCCAGGCATCGGGCTTTCCGTCGGGGTTGTAGTATCCGAACTCAGTCACAACATCCGCATAGTTCCTGTAATTGCCGCAGTCGCCGGCCCTCTGGCAGTATAACAGGCTGCTGTAGCCCCAGCTCATCGGGTGGTCTTGTCCGTAGCTGTTCTTGTCCATGCTTGCCAGGCTGCAGATTTCGTCCGCAGAAGGCTCCCAGAACTTAAGCCCCGGCGGGACGTCGGGATGGCATTTCTTCTCTGTCCACAGGTAGTCGGCCCATACGCAGTCCCGAAGGTTCTGGTTCTCGCAGTCTTCCCGGGTCGTCTGGCTGTAGCAGTCGTGCCAGCGGTTTGCCCGGCACTTTGCCTTTTCCCCGGACTCAACGCAGAGTTCCTCCCTGTAGTCCCTGCACTCCTCCACATACTCCCTGCCGTCAATGCAGCTGTGCACATAATGCCTTGTCCCGACATAGTCAAGCCCCTTGCCTGCCATGCTTTCGTACACGCACCACGAGGTCCCGTGCTCCCTTGGCGGGTTGCTGAAGTCATCCTCTGCATAGTTGTACGTATGCTCGCAGTCCCTGCCTCCTGCCAGCTCCTGCGCAGGGACATTTGCCTGGCAGGTGCAGTCTGACTCACTGCACCCTGCTGCGTTGTTGTAGCATATCCCGCCAATCTCGCAGCACGAGTCAACAGAATACTTAAGGACTTCACTTGCAACAGTGTCTCTGCCTGTTATTGCAAACCTGAACCTGAGGCTGCCTTTCTCGAGCACGTAGACGGTGTGGGGGTACGGCCTGTGTTTTTCTATGCTCACATCCCGGGTAAGCATGTACTCCTCCTTGTCAAACCAGCCCTGGGCCTCGCTGTTGATTATGTCTGCCGACATTTTCTGAAGCATGCCAAGCGGCGCCTGCACCCGGACACTGAACCTGTCCATAGTCCTTGTCCTTCCCTTCTGCTCAAGGACAATTGCAAGACGCATGTCCACCTCAACTGCATTGTCTGAAATATACGACTCGGGGAAAGGTTCGCCGACTGACACGCTGTAGCCCTGCTGCCTGAATATGTCCGCCCGGATGCATCCTGTCACACGCTCCTTGATTTCGCGCTCAATTTCCGCCTGCATAAATTCCCTGGAGAGCGCCTGCTGGACAATGCCCCTGCCGGGCAGGTAGAAGGCAAGGCTGTTTATCTCACCGCCCTGCCACCTCACGCCCTTGGGCGCAAGCGTGCCGCCGCCCATTGCAATTTCGCCGACAATCTCCTCCAGAGTGCCCCGCATGCACGCCTCAACATATTCCTTAGCCCCGCCTGCCTGAGGCTCCCTTGCACTGTACCCCTGCTCTGAGATGAAATAGAACACAACGCCAAGCGTGATAAGCACAAACAGCCCGACGCCTGCAAACAGGCTGACCTGTGCCCTCATCTGCGCTCCTCCAGGCGCATGCACGCCTCTCTCTGGTAGCTGCCCTGCACAAGGCTGCAGTTTGTCGGGGCGCGCATTGCCGCAAGGTCCAGCAGGCAGGAATCGCGGCCTGTAGCATCCAGTGCCAGGCAGGCTTTCCAGTCTTTGTTTGCAATTGCAAGCCTGTGGGCGTCTGTCTGCTCTGAAACATTCTCCGGCAGGAGCACTCTCTGTTCTGCAAATTCCCTTTCCGCAGCAGGCTCCTGTGTCTGGTTGTTATCTGCTGCAGCCGGCGTGTTTTTTGTATCCGGCCGGGCAGGGGGTATGCGTTCCTGGAGCTCGGGCTCCGGGTTCAGGATATACAGAAACGCAGCAGCGCTCAGTAGCACAATGACTATTGCCGCTGCCTCAAGCTCTGATGTGCGCATGAAGTGTTTCAGTAAGCGGGAGTTTATAAACATGCATTGCAACTTTCCCGTGGCAAAAAATGCGCTAGGCCAAAGCAAAAGTTTTATATACTGATATTAAGGGATTCATGCCATGCGAAAGCCTGCGGTACTCCTTGCTGTTTTCCTTCTTGTCTGGGCCTGCGGTGGCTCTGACGATGATCCCAACACAGACCAGACCCAGCAGGGCGCAAACAACGCGCAG
>CAZFZC010000126.1:0-4005 GCA_964523155.1 uncultured Methanosarcinales archaeon | reverse complement strand
CTGATCTTACCACCGGGTGAAAAAATGGCTAAGTATCTGATTTATGGTATGCTTTTGTTGCTTGTTTTTTCTCCGGCACATTCTATACCGGACATGCAGGAAACGCTCGACGCAAACTTTGAGAAGGTCCAGTCAGCTCTTCTGAGCGCGATGGACAAGAAGACAGAAAACCTTCTGGCCCTGGAGACGAAGGTGAGTGCAGCTAGCATCAGCCAGGAAGACAAAGACAGCATAAATTCCATGATAAGCCAGGTTGTCACTGGACTTGAGGATTTCAAGACAGAGATCTCCCAGGCGCAGACCAGCGACGAACTCATCCAGGCGATGAAAGATGCCAACCAGTACATCTCTGAAAACCGACAGGAGATAATGCAGGCGCAGGCTATGCTCAGGTCCTCGCTGAACACAGAGGCTCTCGGGCAGGTTGAAAACCTCGAAGAGGCGCTCAGCGCTGCAATAAAGGTTCTTGAGGAACAGTGTCCAGAGCAGGCCAGTGAGATAGCTGCACTTGAGCCAGAGCTCGAGGAGCTCATCAGCATGGTTGTCGACCTGGGCGAGCTTATGCAGAGCGGTGCAAGCCAGGCACAAATAAATGCCCAGATGGCAAAAGTCTATGCCCTGGCAATGCAGCTCATACCAGAAGTGGAAAGCTTGGCTGCGCAATGCACTGGCAAGACAATCCAGTAGGGCAGATAATGTCGTGTTTGTCTGGTCAGTCATAGTTGCGGCAAACCGCAACGGCGCAAACAATGACTCAGACGACCGAGGATTTTTCAGAACACCTGCTTAACGAGCCTGCTTGCTGCCTTCAAAAACTACAGGTGAAAATTGATATGGCTGCCCGAGGGAAGCAAATACTTTGGTCATGCAAAACTGTTTGCAGCCAAAGAAATTTTTAACGCGGCCCCGCCCCAAAGAAACCTTTATATAGGAGACTCTGCTCAAGGGATTGGTATGGGCAGCGTGGGGATAAAAAAGGAACTTGACATTTACCTTTCTAAGAAGAGAGAACCGGCCAAGCAAAGGAAGAGGCTTCGGGATTTCCTTGCCAAGGCAGATTTCAGGAAGAACAGGGAAGAAGAGCAGTTGCAGGCCCTGACCAGTGAACACAACAGCGTCGTGGTCATCAACAAGGAGCCCAACTTCTTCAAGGTCCTGCATGAGAAGATTGTATCGTTATTTCAGAGCGACAGGAAATGATCATACTGTGAAAAGCTCATCAGAAGGTTGAATTTGCTTGCCATTGTCCACCACTTATACTCTTCTGCCCTGCGCGGGTCAACGTAGTTGTGGCTGCCCTGCAAAAGCGCGTTTGCCTGGATTGCCCGTACATGCAGAACCCGCTCGCCGTAGTCAATTACCTCAGCCCCAAAGGAGAAATCCTGGGCAGGCGGTTCTTCGTAATATTCAGGGGCACCTTCGTGATGCCCGCCGGTATCGCAGGTTTCCATGAACCTGCGGAAAAGCTCTGTGTGGCGCTCGTAGTCGCTTTGGCCAGAGGGCGGCTCGTCAATACCCCTATCTCCATTTATGCCGGCAACTGCCTCTTCAATTTCTGAGAGGCCTCTGTCCTGTGCAGCAATGTCCTCCAGGCTCTTTTTTTCCTCCACTGCAAAAAAAAGTTGTAAAGTGATATATATTGTTTATGTTCCTTCCTGCCAGCCTTTCAGGTAGGCTTCCTGCTCAGCTGTCAGCCTGTCTATTTTTATGCCCATGGCCTCAAGCTGAAGGGCAGCTATCTCATTGTCAATGCCTGGGGGAAGCTCTATGACATCCGCAGCAAGCCTGCCCCTGTTTTTTGCAAGGTACTCGCATGCCAGCGCCTGGCCGCAGAAGCTTGTGCTCATGACAGAGCTCGGGTGGCCTTCTGCAGCTGCAAGGTTTATCAGCCTGCCTTCCCCAAGCAGGTAGATTCTTTTGCCTTTGAGAATATACTCGTCCATGAACGGCCGGATTTTCCTTTTGCCTGACGCTGATTTTGCAAGCCCGGCAACGTCAATCTCAAGGTCGAAATGGCCGCTGTTGGCAAGTATTGCGCCGTCTTTCATTAGCGCCATGTGCCCGGTCCTGATGACGTGCTTGTTTCCTGTGACTGTTATGAACACATCGCCAAGGGGCGCTGCATCGTTCATTGGCATAACCAAAAACCCGTCCATCCTGGCCTGAAGCGCGCTAAAATTGTCAACCTCAGTAACGATAACTATGGCGCCAAGCCCTCTTGCGTTCTTTGCAAGCCCCTTGCCGCAGCTTCCGTACCCTGCAACCACAACGTGCTTTCCTGCGAAAAGTATGTTTGTCGCCCGAAGAATGCCGTCAAGGGTTGACTGGCCTGTACCGTAGTAGTTGTCAAGCAGATGCTTTGTCTTGTTGTCGTTGACAGCAACAACAGGGTACTTCAGGGCATTGTCGCGCTTCATGCTGCGCAGCCTGATTATGCCTGTTGTTGTCTCCTCGCAGCCGCCGATTATGTCACTGATGAGCCCGGGGTGGTTCCTGTGTATCTCGCTGACCAGGTCGCATCCGTCGTCGATTGTTATCTGCGGCCTGAAGGATATGACGTTTCCTATATACCTGTAGTAATCCTCCCTTGTCTCGCCCTTGTATGCCCAGACCCGCACGCCTGATTTGGCCAGGGCAGAGGCAACGTCGTCCTGCGTTGAAAGCGGGTTGCAGCCTGTTATCGCAACGTCTGCGCCTGCACTTTTCAGGACTTTGACAAGGACTGCTGTTTCCTTTGTAACGTGAAGGGCCATGCCTATGCGCAGGCCAAAAAGCGGTTTTTCTGCGGCAACGCGCTCCCCAATCTTTGTGAGCGCGCCCATCTCCTGCTCTGCCCATTCAATGTTGAGCATGCCCTGGCCCGCAAGACCCATGTCCATGACCTCGTATGTGTCTCCCCTGTCCAAAATATCACCTGCATAGGGGGCAAAAGCCATGAGTATTTAAAGCTTGCCTGGGCAAACAGGGTTGGAGCCAGCATGGACGGTTTTTGGGTTTTTGGACCTGCAAAGCCGGTCCATAATTCAAAAGGCAGATTTCGCACCTGCGGCCAGCACTAATCGTCAATCGGGCTTCTGATTCTTCCTATATCCCTGCTTGAGACTTTCGTGTAAACCATGGTTGTGCCAACGTCCGAGTGGCCGAGAAGGTCCCTGATGTGCCTGATGTCAGTCCCCCTCTCAAGGAGGTGGGTTGCAAATGAGTGCCTCAGTGTATGGGGTGTCACTTTCCTTGTGATGCCTGCCTTTCTTTTGGCATTTTCAACAATCTTCTCAACTGCCCTTACTGTGTAGCCCTTAAGCCTTGCTGAAACAAAGACATGCCCCTGCCTATTTTGCGGCAGCGACTTCAGCCCTTTTTTCACCTTTGGCGAGAGCATGACAACCCGGTCCTTCTTGCCCTTGGCCCTTTTGATATGGATGATGTTTCTCTGGAAGTTGATGTCCTCCCACTTCAGGCAGACGAGCTCTGATGCGCGCATGCCTGTGGAGTAGGCCATCTGGATAATGAGGCGGTGCCTGACATCCACCAGTGCCGCAACCATTGCTAGAATCTCACTTTTTGACAGGATCACCGGAAGCCTTTTCTCCCTTTTGAGGTTGGGAAACTCAAAATCATGGCCAAGCCCAATTGTGTGAAGACAGAAGCGCAGCGCAAACCCTGTCGCCCGCACAGTCTCATCAGACTTCTTTTTTGCAATCAGGCTGAGCAGGTACCCCTGGGGAGTCATCCCGGAAGAAAGAAACCTATGCGCATGGCCAACATACCCTGTGATTGTCTTTTGCGAATACCCCCGGAGTTTTGCCTCATCTTCGATTTTACTTTTCCAAACCGCCCAATCACAGCCTATTTCCATGAAACAACCCCCAAAACCCCCTGCTTTAAGAATTCATCCTTCGCAAAACCAAAAATGTCCCGGATAAAGCGTAAGCCTTGTAAGGTTAATAGTAGTTATCTACAATTTCCAATTTGCCCTTTGGGTGCCCTGATTTTCTCAACAGATTG
>CAZFZC010000125.1:0-4010 GCA_964523155.1 uncultured Methanosarcinales archaeon | reverse complement strand
AATCTATTGTTTTGATTCTTTCGAGTATCCTGTCCACGCATTCGCCGACTGTGAGGTTGCTGGAATCCAGCACCATGTCATAGTTCCCGGCCTTCCTGTAGTCAAAGCCGTAGTAGCGCATCCAGCGCGCAGTATTCTGCCTCTCCCTTTCTGTTATCTCCCTTTTTACAGTATCAATGTCGGCGTAGTTTTCCTCGCTGCGCCTGTGGGAAAGGCGCCTTCTCGCGCGCACAGAGATGTCAGCATCGACAAACACCTTGAAGGCATCGGGTATAAACCTTGCTGCAAGCCAGCTGTCAATCACAAAATTATCCCCTGTTTGCCCAAGCTTTTTCTGCTTATCATCCATCAGGTTGTCAATCTCAGGGTCCTTTGCCTCAAGCTCACCCAGCTCCAGGATGCTAATGCCCTTCTCCCTCGCGATTTCCCTCTGCAGATCGCCAACAGAGAAGTGCCTGTAGCCAAGCCTTTCTGCCAGAACCTTTGCTATGCTGCTTTTGCCTGATGCCGGTGTCCCCGAAACTGCCACTTTCATGGCCATGCGCAAAAGTTTTGGCCTTTTAAATTTTTGCCAATTGGCCAGGTTGCTTCAGGCAAGCGACAGAGAACAGAGAGTATGTGTGCAAAATAATAGCAGCCTGTCCAAAATACCCCATGGGGCCTAAGCCTGGCGCAAAAATTGGAAAAATATTATAACATGCACGCTGTGCCATTTCGCAATGGTAGACCTTTCAGACATCTCGAGGCTGCGAAAAAGCCTGAACATCACGCAGAAGGAGCTTGCGCGCAAGGCAGGGGTGTCACAGTCGCTGATTGCAAAGATTGAGAAGAGCCGCATAGACCCGTCCTTTTCAAAAGCCAGGAAGATACTGGACACCCTTGACAGCCTCAGCAATGCAGGTGCCTGCGCACAGGACCTGATGAACCCAAACATTATAAGTGTAAGTGCAGGGGACAGCCTCAAGAAGGCAATATCGAGGATGAAGAAGGCAAACATCTCCCAGATGCCTGTAATAGAGGAGCGCAAGGCAGTCGGAGTCATAAGCGAGGCAACAATTCTTGAAGCATTCATTGACAAAGGCTCGCCATCAACTGTTGCAGACGTCATGAAGGAGGCGCCCCCTGTACTTGGCGGCCAGGCAAGCCTTCCTGCTGTTACATCGCTTTTGCGCCAATACCCCATTGTGCTTGTTGCAGACAAGGGAAAAATTGTCGGGCACATAACAAAGTCAGATATCCTTTCAAAGGCTTTTAAATAGTGTGCGCAGCTGCGCAACAGTGCCCAGGCCATAGCTTCTATCCCCTGGCACAGCCACACGGAATGTGCCTATATCTGATAGAAACGGGCTGGACAGAGTTCCCTCTAGTATGTCAGTGCCCTGGTGCACATCAGTAAAGCTTGGCAGCACCACTATCTTCCTTTTGCCATGTTTTCCAAACAGGAAGCACTTGTAGGTTTCGCTCCTGCCGCCAGCCCTAAGGGCCACTGCAGGGTGGACGTGGCCTATTATGACTGCGCGCGACTCCCTGTAGCGCTTTGTCCGGGGCACTGAGTCCCCGTGGCAGTAGCAAACGTCTGCTGCATAATATGCCGGTGTTGTCCTTATTCCAAGAGTTTTTTCCATGACCATATGCATCCGGTCATGGTTGCCCCGAACAAAAACAACCCTTGCGTGCTGCCCCAGAAAAAATGCCAGCTCTCGCAGGTCACGCAAGGTTTTTTTGCCCGGGGCACCGAAACTGTGAAGGATATCGCCCAGAAGCACAATTGTTTTGCATGATACAGACCTGAGGATTTCAGATAACATGTTCAATGTGCTCTTGAGCTGGTCCTGCGGCAGGACTATGCCGCGTTCCCTGTACTCATCCACCAAGCCAAGGTGCAGGTCTGCAACTGCAAGAACCTTCTGCTTTGTTTCGAATGCTGCAAGCCCGACTGTCCTTATCATTCACCACGCTATCCCGGCCACATATATTAAACCTGCCATTCCAGAAGGCCCTGGACAAGGGGGGCAGAACAAGGACAATTGTGAAGGTGTTGCACTTGAGCCGAAGCAAAGCTTTAAATAGGTGAAAATACACCATTATAGGTATGGCAGAAGACTATAATGAGGCAGAGACAGAGCAAAACGTCTACAAGAAAAGCACCCGCGAAGAGCTTGTTGAAAACGACGAGATAAGCCCTGAAGAGGAAGGGTTTATGTCCGGCTACGAGGAAGACGAGGAAGAGACTATTGAAGACGAGAAAGAGTAGGGCTGTTTCTGGCTCACGCTGCCTTCCAGAATCTGCTTTCTCAGGCGAATAAGCTCTTTCTCATAAATTTCCCTTGGAAACAATTTGTAGAACGAGTTTTTTCTTACCTGGGTTGTTTTGAGCAGGCTGTGGTCAGTCGGGCTGCCCTTGGCAATGCTGAGCAAATAGCTCTTAAGCTCCTGGATTTGCACCTCAACCACAACATCAAGAAAACTGTTTGTGACAGACTCAATGTGTTTCACGTCTTCTGCACGCCTGAAAACAGCAGCGAGCCTGGCAAGCGCCGGATGGGGCAGGGTGATGTCATAGACCGCCTTCCAGACAAAGTAGTCAGAGCCGCTGTACTTGCTTAAGGTACGCTTCCCGAACTTGTGAAGGGTGTTTTTCTCCTTCTTCCTGGTGCTGCTTCCGCCCAGGAATGTCTGCAGGTTGCGGATAAGCGGGGTGATTTCGTCCTCAGTGCGAACAACCAGCCTGGCTCCCAGGACATCATGGACCTGGTTTGGAAACTCCAGGTTTTTCCTGATAATCTTCTCAACGAATGATGTGTATGAGACAATGCCCTTGCTTCGCAGCTTGCTGCGAAACTCCGCGTGGAGTATCTCCCGGCCGAATTTAGTGGTGTGATTCCTGTGCTCAAAGACCTGCATGCTGTGCTTTGGCAGGGCAGCGCTATTGCGCCTGCGTACGGATTCCTGATATAGTATTGCCGCCCTCCTCCTGTCCTCGCTGTACTGAATATCCTCGTTCTCATCAACCCATAGGTAAATGTTCTCCCTTTTGCCCTCGGTCAACCCAAGGCCCTTGTGAAACACCCTTGCTATCTTCTCTATTGCATAATCCATTTCCAGTATATTGTAGGAATTCTCTATTCGCGAGAGCATCACAATTATGCCGATTTTTCGCAGGATCTCATAGCGCAGTCTCTCGCCGCGGGCTGACCTGTACAGCCTCAGGAGTTCATAAAAATCCCTACACCTGCGAACCTCATCCGACTCCCTGAGTACCTCAAGAATTTCCCTGGGCAGGTCCGAAATTGCAAGTATCTCGTCCAGGACCGATGTGGCAGTCCGGCAGTGCAGGCAGAACCTTTCCATGTTCTGCTCGTAGGTCTTGCTCTTGCCAAGGTAATTGTACTTGGCATCTATGTATGCGTTGAGCCTTTCCTTTGCCTGCCTGACCGACTCCTTTTTTCTTGCGATTTCCAGGAATGTAACCCCGTGGTTGGGGTTTTGTATCATATCCGGGTCGAAGTGTGCATACATCCTGCGAAACATGTTAATGTCGCCGGGAATGTCCTGGTAGAGGTTGTCTATGAGAAGCAAAATACCAAACTGGTCATATGTAAGTGACGGGTTGCTCTGGAGATACAGCTTTATCTTCTCCTTGAAGTTTGTGACATACATTGTGGACAGTCACCCCATGGACAGGGGAGCAGGATGATTTTTTAAGTTTTTGCTTCTGCCCAAAGGAGTGTGCTCATTTCAGGACACTGCCGGTCTTCATATGCCACATCAGCATGTCCAGCTCTGCAGGCTTTAGACCGGCATCTTTTGCAAGCGAGACAAACAACTCTTCAATTTCCAGGTATTTGCGGCCGGAGAGGTGTGACGGAACGTCCCTTATCACGCCATGCTCTGCAAGAAGCCCCAGAATGTGCCTGTCAAGGATTGCAAGGCTCCTGCAGCCAGTGTTTCTGAGGAAATGGCTGGCTTCCTTGTATCCTAGACCCTTGACATTGCGAACAAGCCAGTCC
>CAZFZC010000124.1:0-4013 GCA_964523155.1 uncultured Methanosarcinales archaeon | reverse complement strand
GTAGTAGGAGGGGAATGCAAACGAATATGTTGTGTTGGACTCAAACCAGAGAACCTCCCTGTCATAGTGTCCGGGGGAGTAGTCAACATAGGCAAACCCCAATAGCGGGATAATCAGCGCAAGGATAAAAAGCCTCATTCACTGCGAGGTAGCAGGTTTCCTTAAAATACTTTTGCAGAAGCCAAGGGTCAGGAAAAGGAACAACGCATACGACGGGATGTTTGCAAGCGCTGTGCCTGTCGGGCCAAGCGCGGCTGTGAACGCAACAGAAAGGGTAATTGCCGCCAGCAGCGCAGGCAGCGTGCGGTAAAGGAAAAACCGCCTCAGGTCCAGCCTGCATATTGCAAACGACAGGTAGGGCTTTGCAGTGTTTATGACTGCGACAGAGCCAAGCAGGATGAGCCCTGTATGGTGGGAAAACAAAACGTCCTGCACGCGGAACACGTGCACAAGGAACATTTTTCCAAATGCAAAATAGGCGCCAAGGGCCGCAAGAGAGCCAATCGCAGCGTACCCTGAGTAGCTCCTGGCCCTGCCCAGCGCCCGCTTGGCAGTTATGCCCTGAAACGACAGGCACATGGGCCTTTCCAGGATGCTTGCAAGCTCAAATGCCACAAAGGCAATCTTTAGGGCAACAGTGTAGTCGCCTATTGTTGGCAGGTCAGAGAAGTAATGCAGCACCACAGTGTCAAGGTAGAACAGCCCGAGGATTGTTATGGCGTTCAGGTGGTTCCACAGCGAAAACCCGCGGATGTTCTTCTTAAGTATCTGCATATTCCGGGAAAAATCAAACCGAAACCCCGAGACCCTGCGCCACCAGAAAAAATGCACAAGCGCCCTGAGAATTGAGACAGCAAGCAGTATGAACCCATATACCATTAGCCCGGGAAAGACAAAGAGCAGGAGCGAAAGTGCAAGTGAGAGAGAGCTTAGCGCAGTGTTTGCAAAAAAAGTGAACCTGTGCCTGTAATGCATGAAAAGCGTGAAATTGAATATGTCGCTGAGCTGGTTTGTGCAGTTCAGGACTGCGAAGAGCAAAAAGAACCTGCCGAGCAGTGGCTCGCCTGCGCCGAGCCAGAGCGCAAGGACAAAGCCAAGGCCAACAAGCGCAAGGCTTCGCACAGCCCAGAACGCAACAAATGCCGAAACCTCCCTGTCCCTTTCCCTAAGCCCCCTTTTAAGGAGTATACCTTCAGGGTGGATGACAAAATAGTTGAGCAGCACAATGTAGCCGAGGCTTACGCCGAGCATGCCGATTTCAGAAGACGAAAGCGTCCTTGTGAGTATGACAAAGACAGCCAGGTGCAAAAGCTTCTGCAGGCCGCTTCCCGCAACAGTGTATGCGCTCTGCTCAAAAAACACCCTATCCATTTTTCATGTAGTACCTTATCAGGCTGACAACATGGTGCAAAAGCATAATGGGTCTGCGCCTGCTTTCATGCGCTGCGTCATGCACAGCAACTGCGAAGGGCAGGTAATACACCCTTTTGCCCCGGCAGAAGTCCACGTCTTCCATGTACAGAAAATAGCGCTCGTCAAAGAGCATGCCTGCGCGTAGCATCATGCACCCGCCGCTAACCCAGTCAACCTGTCTTGTCTCCTCATGGCCGTAGTCTTTCATGAGGTAGGAGTCAGCCTGGTCAGAGAAAATCCCAAGAGTGTTTCCCACGAGCGCCCGGGCAGAGGGAAACCTCCTGCAGGAGTAAAGCATCCGCTCCTGGCTGCTGAAAAGCTTTGGCGCAACAACGTCTGCCTCAGGGTTTTTCTCCATGAACACAGAGAGCTTGCAGATTTCAGCCTCCTTAATCCTGACGTCCGGGTTCAACAGCAGGATGTACTTGCTGTTTGCCTCTCTTATCCCCTGGTTGGCAGCCCTTGCATAGCCCAGGTTCTTCTTGTTTGCTATCACCCTGGCAGAAGACTTTTTCAAGAGGTTCAGGGTGTTGTCCCTGCTGTTGTTGTCAACCACTGTAACAGGGCAGCGCAGCCCCTTCAGGCAGCCGGGTATGTCTCTGGCTGAGTTGTAGGTGACAATTACCGCTGTTACAAGGCGCATTGGATGCAATTGTGCGCAGCCTGTTTATATAGGTTGTGGGAATCGCGCATCATTTCCTGCCCTTGGGGTTTACAGCCTTACCTGTTAAGCGCGTTCTTCATTGCGCACTGCGAAAGTTGGCCCATGCTGCGCTTTACAAAGCCCCCTGTCCCTTTTGCCGCAATATTTGCAGGGACCCGGCAAGTGTAGGGGGGCTCTGTCAAGCACCTTGGGTTGGCAGGTTTTCTTGTTTGTAGCAATGCCAAAGGCAAAATGTCAGGTGTTCTTGTGATATCATTCCCTGCTGCCTGCGGGGGAAATCATGGCCAGGAACCCTGCTGAGTATCAATCATCGCTGGCTTGACAAGTGACATACCCCCTTAGCTTGCTATGGGGGTTTTTGATTTTTATGGTTTTTTCTGGTCGGGAATGGAAATGTTTAAATATATGGCAATATTGCCATAGTTATATGGTGTTATCAACATGAGAAGCAAGGAATCAACAATTATAAAATTTCTTATCGAGCATAAAAACAAAGAGCTCAATATCCTCAACATTTCCAAAGCCCTGAAAATGGACTATAAAAATGTGTATTCCATTATTAAGCGGCTGGAAAAAATATCCTTGGTAAATATTGAGACTTTTGGGCAGTCAAGCAGGGTAAAGTTCAATGCTATAGTCCATCCTCTTGTTTTTGAAGCGGAATTTGAGCGCAGAAAAGATATTTTGAAGGATAAAAACCTTGCAGTTATGCTAAGCAATTTCCTAAGGGGAATAAAATCCAGGTTATATATCATGCTTCTTTTTGGCTCGTATGCAAGTAAAACACAGACAAAAAATTCTGACATTGACCTGATGTTTATATGCTCCAACGGGCTTGAGGATGCTTTTGAAAAGGATGTCAACAGGATAGCGCGCTCAATGCCATTGCCTTTGCATCCATTAGTATTCTCAGAAAGCCAGTTTAATGAGATGATTAATGCGAAAGACTCCAATGTTGGACAGGAAGCCTTAACAAATAATGTAATCTTATATGGTATTGAGCAGTATTATGAGATGGTTTGAATGATAGATGATAAAAATCGAAGATTTTTGGCAATTTATTTTTGGAATAGTGGTTTGTGGAATCCTGCATATGACATCAGGAGTCATGATGTTGATGTCTTGTCAAGGTAATTGATAAGCAGAGATATGCTGGTAAAGGACAGAAGACTTTATTGGTTTTTTTGGGCGAGCAACCCTCGCCAGAGGGGCGAGTATGCCGCTGATGTATTCACCAGAGGTGGTTGCGAGCTTAATTTGACTTACTTTTTTGTGAGTGTACGCCCCGCAATATTTATGTATGTGCACAGATAACCGAAAGTTTTTTATATTATGTGCCCTTACACTATTATATGGCCTACGTTGAAACAATTAAACGCAATAAAAAGGAATATTACTACCTCACAAAAAATGTAAGGCTCAGTCTAAACAAATGGAAGAAGATAAGAGTCTTCTTAGGGGATAAAAAGCCTTCACAAGAAGAGCTAAAAAAATATGCTAAAGAAATAGAGGATAAATCAAAACCATTTTCTAAAATCTCAAATTATACCTATCTTTCAGAGCAGGATGCAGAAACTTTGCAGGATTTAAAGGAAAGCTATACCACTTGGCTTAAGCGAATTCCAAAAAGTGTCAAAGAAAAGCTGAACGAGGATTTTGTTATAAGATTTACATATCATTCCAATGCGATTGAGGGTAACAGATTGACATTAAGGCAAACTGCACTAATTCTTAAAGACAAAGTGATCCCTTCTGGAGTGAGGGCTGAGGATTATAACGAAGCAATAAACGGGAAGGAATGCTTAGATTTCATAAACTCCTATAAAGGTGAATTAAACACTAAGCTTCTGGAAAAAGTAAATGGGATTCTTACAAAGAATACAGGAGCAGTTTACGGGGGGAGAGTCCGCTTTTTTGATGTGCAGATACAGGGCTC
>CAZFZC010000123.1:0-4023 GCA_964523155.1 uncultured Methanosarcinales archaeon | reverse complement strand
TGACTTTCCTGACCCAATGTCGCCGCACAGGAGGGTCCTGCCGGGCCCAAACCCGAACACTGCATCTGTGTACGAGCGGATATTGTGCAGCTCAACCGACACAATCCTCATGTGTGTGGGCTAATACCGCAGACTTATTTAACTTATCCCTTTTTGGTGCGCATCCGAAAAGAGATTTCCTTGCTGGCTTCCACCTGTGGCTGATCGTACGGATTAACTTTTCTGAGCAGGCAGGAGTGCACTGCAACAAAATGCCAGAACGCTGCAAACTCGCAGACACCTGCCTCATCAGTCCCTGCCACGCGCAGCAGCCCGACAGGTATTTTGCTCCTGACTGCGTCCCTGTATGTGCCAAGCATTTCGTACTCAAAGGACTTTGCGAGCCTGGTTTTGTCAATGTCAGCTAGACTGCCCTTTCGAAGCGCAATGTCAGCGAGGCCGCTGAAGTCTGCGCGGCTCTTCCTGTCATTTTGTTCAGCAAATATGAACAGGCCGCATACATTCCTCTGGCCGCCGAAAAAGCGCTGGTTTGTGTGGTGCTGGCTCTCAGGCGCGCCTGCCACTGTGAAATTCTGCCCCTTGCCTTCCTTGGACACAGACTCATGCATAAGCTGGGTTATGTAGACTGAAAATCCCTCGAGCCTGCTTGAGTAAAGTGGAACAAACACGTCACAGTACCCCTTTTTCTCGAGCCTGTGCAGCACATCTGCAAGCCTAAAGGCACTGTCATCCCTGTACATGTAGTTCCTGTAACAGCGGGCAAGAGCCCTGTCAATTGCCCTGACATTAATTCCGAGAAGCCACAGCGGCACGTAGGTCAGGAGGCTTTTTGTCATGAACCTGTCTGTCTTATGGGGGACAAAGAAAAGCGGCAGCCTTTTCCGGAGCGCAATCTGGTGCAGTGCTGCCATGTTGTTTGCAGTCACCACAGCCATCCTGTAGCTGAAGAACTGGCTCATTATCTCAAGCGCGCCGACATTTGTGCCTGATGTGCTGCAGACAACCACAACTGTTTTTGAGCGCGGGTTCTCTTTCTTTGCCCGGGCAATCAGGTCCGGCTCCATGGACGAGATGACTGTGACTTTCCTGTTTCCCCTGTAAAGGGCCCTGTAAAAAGAGATAAAGCTGTTGACTGCGCCGCCGTTGCCGATAACAACAAGGTTATTGAACCGGGAGAGCGGCAGAAGCCTTGACAATTCGCTCAGGTCGGGCCTGAGGCTGCAGAAAAACGGCTTCTCCACTGACACCGCCCTGCCTGCCTTTGCCCGAAAGTCACGCAGTTCCACTCGCATAAGGTCACCTCTTTGTCTTGTACGCTTCCCTGAATTTCCCTATAAGGTCCTCACTCTGGCCGTAGTATGCTGCAAGCTTTTCTGCCGCAAGATGGCTCACCTGCACAGCAGAAAGTATCCTTGCAAGCGCGCCGCCTCCCCTGAAGTTCACTTCTGTTGTCCCATATCCCTGGTTTTTTATCACTGCCTTAACAGCACCAAGCGCCCGTGTAGCCTCGTTGTCTTCATCCTCCTCGCGCAAAAAAAGCACATACAGGTCCCAGACATCCCTGGAGTAGGCTGACACCTCTGATATGTCCTCGGGAATTCTGGCTGAGAAGCAGGGTATTTTTGCCACGTAATTGAAGATTTCCTTCCAGTACTTTCCAACCGGATAAAAACTTCCGGTTGTGTATATGACAGGTATCACGTCCCTGAGCTTCTCAAGAATGCCTGACGCCATTTCAGCAATCCTTGGGCTTGCAAGTGAGCCTGCGGCCCTGCTGATTTCCTCATTCCTGCCAAGCCTCCCGGAGTTCAGAAGCACGAAGAGAACACTGAAAAACAGGTATGCAAAGCGCTCTTCAGAGTTGCGCAACTCTGGAAGCCGTATGTGCGCAACACTGTTTCTTGACAGGGCTTCTGAAAGGCGGCCCCCGGCTGCTATGCCTGTTATGCGGCAGCCCATGCGAAGCCCCTGCCGCAGCACTGCCAGAGCCTCTTCCTCCTCGCCGGTGGATGACATGATAAACAGGTGCGTGCCCTTGCCTGCATCCTTAAGCTCAAACCCCGAGACAACGCCGGCGCTCATGCCAAGCCCTCTAAGGTACATGCAGAGTATCTCGGCAACACCCCGGTCAGGGCCAAAGCCCCCTATCAAGAGAGAGTCCCATGGCTCCAGAACCCTAAACTCACCAGTATTTTTCCTGACCTGCGGCAGAAACCTTGCAATGTTGCCATAAGCCCCGCCCCTGCTGCTTTCTTTCACGCTGAACCTGCGCACGAAATCAACGCCCATAAAAATCCATAAAGCTCAAAGGTTATTTAAATATTGCTGGTATGGGATAAGATGTGGGCCGGGGCACAAACCGTTCTATTATTATGGATGCTAATAGAAAAATATTTATATTAATATAGTAATATGTATATCAATGCGGAATTTTACTAAACATGAAAAGAATCTCCTGGCTTTCTTCATAGTGGTTCTCCTGACAATAGTAGTCTATTCCCTGACCAGCCTTGCCGGCGCATATGTAAGCGAAGGGCCAAAGGAGTGCCAGGCTGCACTAATAAGCATTCAGGATGTGTGCCATGCAAAAGAAGGGGACACTGAAAGCCTGAGTGTGCTTGTGAGCGATGCCTTAAGCAGCGTGAACGGCTTCACAATAAAGGTATTTGGGAGGGACGCGGTTGTGCCCCTTGTCCTTTTCCGGACAATCGAGAAGGGCAGAAGCGCAAGGGTTGCTGTCCCTGTTTCCTCTGCTGTCACAGGCAAAATCGAAAGGATTGAGCTTGCCCCCATCCTGCATGTGGACAGGGAGGTTCTCTACTGTAATGCCCAGACCATTGTCTACGACAAGGATATCACCGAGTGCAGCTGACAAAGCTTTAAATACAACCTCCTCCTTCTTGCAAAAATACCAAAATGGGAAGAATCAAGACTCAGCTTATAAAAAGGACGACACTGAACCTCTACCGGGAAAAGAAGGATTTGTTCAAGGCAGACTTTGGCGAGAACAAGACCCTTGTTGAATCAGGCCTTCTGTTCCCCTCAAAGAAACTTCGGAATGCTGTCGCAGGCTACATTACAAGGTTAGTTAAGACGCAAAAAGACATCTCATGATGGCAGACAACCGCATATTCATTGGCAACAAGCCATTTATGAATTATGTGACAAGCGTTGTAATGCAGTTCACAACCAAGGGTGCTGACCACGTCAGTGTTCTTGCCCGGGGCAAGTTCATAAGCAGGGCTGTTGATGTTGCCCTCGTCTCGTCAGGAAGATTTCTCAGGGACCAGGTCAGGATACAGAACATAAAGATTGATTCTGAGGAGTTCCGAAACAAGGACGGGAAGGATGTGCGTGTCTCGACAATTGAAATAGTTCTGGATAAGGTATAGGATATCGGCAGTCCGTTCCAAGCCAGTCCCTGCCTGCAGAATTGGCGCCCCGCTGACCGCAAAGCTTTTTAAACACGCTCAAAATCTTGTCTGTTGTGGGCCTGTAGCATAGTCTGGAGGTTCCCCAGGCCAAAACCGCCCGGGGACCGGGCGGATAGTGCGGCCGGCTTCGGACCGGTTGACCGGGGTTCGAATCCTCGCAGGCTCATTATTCCCTTCCTAATATGCGCAGGTGCAGGCTCTTGGCATCTCGCTGCCTGAAACCTTTTTAAACTTCCCCTGAGCACCAGACTTCTTATGGATGAAGAGGATAGCGGGCCCCGGGAAAAAAACTGCATATTCTGCAGGATTGCGGCCGGGGAGGGCAAGCTTCTTTACAAAGACGATATTTTGTCCTGCCTCCTGGACATTAACCCAAGGGCAAAGGGCCACACCCTGGTGCTCCCCAACGCGCACTATCCCATGCTCCCGCTCCTGCCGTGGCCCATTTTCAGGCATATGTGCAGGCTCCTGCCGTCTGTTGCGGCAGCAGTAAAGCGGGCTATGGTTGTCCCGGGAGCAGACATAATAATTGCGAACGGCGCAGCAGCAGGCCAGGAATCGCCCCATTTCCTTTTGCACATAATCCCGC
>CAZFZC010000122.1:0-4025 GCA_964523155.1 uncultured Methanosarcinales archaeon | reverse complement strand
TGCCCGCAATTTCATGGAAGGCTATCTTCCTGTGGATGCCCGGGCTGCGAATGCCATACAGAAATACCTGCGTGAGCAGCACCTGTATGCTGCTGTTGCACATGACCGGCTTATAGTTGTCGAGGATTACTATGACGAAAAGGAGCATTACCACATATTTCACTGCGTTCTGGGAAGGCGTGTCAACGAGGCCTTCGCCCGGGTGATTGCCTACATTGCGTCAAGGCTGCATGCAAGGGATGTGGAAATCAATGTCAATGACAACGGCTTTTACGTTTCAGCAGGCAGGCGGGTAAACATTGAAAAGGCACTCGCTGTCCTCAAAGCGAGCAATGTCAGGGAGCTTCTTTCCCTTTCTCTTGAGAAAACAGAGATAATCCAGAGGAGATTTCGCCACTGCGCTGCCCGTGCGTACATGATACTGCGCTCATACAGGGGCAAAAGGAAAAGCGTGGGACGGCAGCAGATAAGTTCGCGCGCACTCTATAACGCTGCAAAAAGGATTTCGGACGATTTTCCAATAATTGCTGAAGCCAGGCGCGAGGTCATGGAGGATTATCTGTGCGTTGATGACTTTGAGGACATTGTATCGCAAATCCGCACCGGCAAAATTCGGGTTCATGAAATACAGACGCAAATACCGTCACCTTTTGCCTTTAACATCATACTTTCCGGATATGCAGATGTTCTGCAGGCGCATGACAGGGCAGAGTTTCTCAGGAGGATGCATGACATGGTGATTGCAAAAATATCGCTGAAAACAAAGGAGGTTGTGGAGCTTTGCGGGTCCTGATGCATATCTGCTGCGGGGTCTGCGCTGCAGGGGCAGCCAACAGGCTGGGCAGGGAGATGTCCCTGGTGCTTTTTTTTTACAACCCGAACATATGGCCGCCCGATGAGTACATGGCCAGGCTGCGTGCAGCAAATCTCCTGTCGGAAAAAACAGGTCTGCCTTTGATAATCGCGGAGTATGCAGCCAGAGACTGGAATGCAGCTGTCCAGGGCACGGAGAGCGAGCCTGAAGGCGGCCGGAGGTGTGTTGCCTGCTATGCCCACAGGCTCGAGAGGACTGCAGTCCAAGCCCTAAAGCTTGGGACGGACGCATTCACAACAACACTTACAATCAGCCCGCACAAGGACTCGCAGTCTGTGAATGCAGCAGGCCGGGCTGCTGGCCAGGCCCAAAATGTCCGCTTCCTGGAGTTTGACCTTAAGAAAGACGGGGGCTTTGAGACTTCCGGCAGGATTTCGAGGGAAATGGGGCTTTATTCGCAGAAATACTGCGGGTGCAGGTTTTCCCTGCGGGCAAATCAAAAGTTTTAAATATTTCGCCGGGCTAACCAGTATGTCGATGTCTTTTAACTTCTTTAATTCTATCCACCACCTAGAGCCCAGGTGCAGGGGCTGCAGCTCCAAGATAGACTATGGAGTAACCACGCGGTATGACGAGGAGAAGGAGGCCCATGTATGCCTGAAGTGCGGCCAATTGGTTGACTGATTAGAAATACTTTTAAATACGGCGTATGAATTCCTGGCTTGCACATGGCAAAATATGATTTTCGCGCTGTTGAGCAAGGAATCCTTAAGTTCTGGAAGGAAAATAACATACATGCCAGGTCAAACAGCGAAAAAGGGAAAAATTTCTACTTTCTTGACGGCCCGCCATACACCTCGGGCAGGGTGCATATAGGCACTGCCTGGAACAAGTGTCTCAAGGACCTTATACTCAGGTATAAGAGGCTGCGGGGCTACAATGTGTGGGACAGGGCTGGATATGACATGCATGGCATGCCTACGGAGCAGGGCACAGAGCGCGAGCTTGGCATAAAGAGCAAGGACGAAATTGAAAAGATGGGCGTTGACAGGTTCGTCTCAGCGTGCCGCGAGTTCAGCGAACGCAACCTCCTGCAGATGAACGAGGATTTTCGCCGTCTGGGCGTCTGGATGGACTTTGATGACCCGTATATGCCTGTGAAAAACGAGTACATAGAGGGTGAATGGTGGCTTATCAAGAAAGCCCATGAAAACAACCGCCTCTACGAGGGAGAAAGGACAATGACCTGGTGCGCAAGGTGCCAGACTGCTCTTGCAAAGCACGAGCTTGAGTACGAGCAGGTCTCTGATGAGTCAATCTTCCTGAAGTTTTCGGTGCAGGGAAAAAAGGGCGAGTATCTGATAATATGGACAACAACGCCATGGACAATACCCTTCAACCTGGCTGTCATGGTGAATCCCGGGCTCGAGTACGTCAGGGCAAGGGTTGAAGGCGAGGTCTGGATTGTTGCCAAGGGCCTTGCAGGCGCCTTTATAGGCGGCGTTGCAGGGAAAAAATACGAGGTCGTTGAGGAGTTTTCGGGAAAGAAGCTTGCCGGCCTAAGATACCTGCATCCGCTGGAATCAGACCTAAAGACCGAGTTTGACAAGTTTCGGAACAAATCCCAAAAAGTGCACACAGTGGTGCTGAGTGAGGAGTATGTTGACCTGAGTGCAGGCACAGGCCTTGTGCACATGGCTCCCGGCTGCGGCCCTGAGGACTATGAGGTTGGCCACAGGGAAGGCATCCTGCCGTTCAACGAGCTTTCTGAAGCAGGCGTGTTCTCGGAAAAAATGGGCCGCTTCAGCGGGCATAGGGCCAGAGCAGACGACAAAAAGTTTATCAGCGCGCTTGACGAGACAGGGCTGCTTGTGGCAAAAACGAGGGTTGACCACGACTATGCACACTGCTGGCGGTGCAAAAAGCCTGTTGTATACAGGACGACAACCCAGTGGTTTTTCAAAATTGAGGACCTCAAGGAGAGGATGCAGGAGCTAAACAGGGGCATTCAGTGGGTCCCGGACTTTGCAGGCTCGCGCAACTTTGACAACTGGCTCGCAAACCTCAGGGACAATGGCATAACCCGGCAGCGGTACTGGGGGACGCCACTTCCTGTGTGGAAGTGTGCGAAGTGCAAAAATTACGTTGTCATTGGCAGCATGGATGAGCTAAGGGAGAAGGCAGGCAGTGTGCCAGGCGACCTGCATAAGCCCTGGATTGACGAAGTCAAAATCAAATGCAGCAGTTGCAGTGGCGTTATGCACCGCATACCGGACATCCTGGACGTATGGATAGACGCAGGCTCAGCATCATGGAACTGCCTGGGGTTCCCCCAGAAAACAGAGCTCTTTGAAAGGCTCTTCCCTGCAGATTTCATACTTGAGGGGATTGACCAGATAAGGGGATGGTTCAACCTGCTTTTTGTGGCATCCATGGTCTCAATGCAAAAGCCAAGCTTTCGGGCGGTCTACATGCACGGGTTTGTCCAGGACTCATTGGGCCGCAAGATGAGCAAGTCGCTTGGCAACTACATTCTCCCCCAGGAAGTTGTGGACAAGTACGGCGCAGACACGCTTAGGTATTACATGATAGGGGGCGCAAGCCCCGGCGTTGACATAAACTACAACTTTGACGACATGAAGCTTAAGCACAGGAACCTGGTGGTGCTTTGGAACCTTCACAACTGGGTTCTTGATATGGCCCGCTCATATGACCTTAAGCCCGGCAAAATCCAGAAAAAGGATCTGGGGCATGAGGAGCGCCACATCCTGTCCAGGATGAACTCACAGGTGAGGCTCATTACCCAGAGGCTTGATGAATATGTGCTGAATGAGGCGCCGGCCATTGCTGAACAGCTGTTTCTGGACTTAAGCAGGGGCTACATCCAGCTTGTCCGGGAGAAGGCGTCAGGAGGAACAGCCGCAGAGAGGCAACTTGTCTTTGATGTTGTGTATGAGGTGCTTATGGCAAGCATCAGGATATTCTCTGTAACCTGCCCTATGATAACCGAGCAGATTTACCAGAGCCTGCGAAGCGAATTCGGCCTGGAGGCTGAAAGCATTTTCATGCTCGGCTGGCCTGTGTATGATGAAAAGGCAATTGACGAGGCCCTTGAGAAGAAGTTTGAGATAGCAGGCAACATCATCCAGTCTGTGATGTCGCTGCGGGAGAAGGTGGGCTTTGGATTGCGCTGGCCGCTGGCAGAGGTGGT
>CAZFZC010000121.1:0-4064 GCA_964523155.1 uncultured Methanosarcinales archaeon | reverse complement strand
GGATGCTTTGTAATGCTGAGCAACAGTGACACCGAGTTTGTGAAGGGTCTGTACTCAGAATACAGCATACATATTGTTCAGGCAGCAAGGACGATTAATTGTAACGGTTATGCCAGAGGTAAAATAAATGAGATTGTTGTTACGAATTACTAGGGTGCCAGAATGAAATATCTTCCAGCATACAGGAAACTTAACCTAAAGGATGATGAAACAGGGGTATTTAACTATCTTGTGAGCACTTTAACCGATTCCATTTTTACGTGGGAATACTTTTCTGATTTTAAAAAAGCAAGGAAAAACGTGCAGTTCATAGAAAAAGAGTTGAACCTGCTTAACGTCCTAATTGGCAAGCGCGATATTGAAAAAGAATTCATTAGCTTGGTTTCAGAATACCCGAATGTCAGAAAAGTCCTGCCCATCCTGATAGCTGTCAGAAATGCCAAATTGAAAGGCTTGAGAATAATCGATGATTATGAAGAACTGAAATCAGAAAGCAAAAAAGACCTCTTTGCCCCTTGCAAAGTGCTTTCCCTTGACATCAAAGCTGAATTGTTGGTGTTTTTCCGGGATTCCGGCCTAAGGGACCTATTCAATAACAAAGGCATAAAGAACGTGGTTGATTACTGTTTCGGTGTGGAAGTCGGGATGGATACAAACGCACGAAAAAACCGGACTGGCAAGGCAATGGAAAACATAATTCACAGGATAATCCAGAAATATTCAGAAAGAGATGACCTGGATTTCATTACCCATGCAACCCAGCGTAAGGCTAAGGAAAGATGGAATTTTCTAATAGAGATAGACAAAGCTGACAGGGTTTTCGATTTTGCAGTCTTTGACAAATCCATGCACAGGGTTTTTGTAATTGAGACAAATTACTACAGTGGAGGGGGATCAAAGATAAAATCCACTGCAGGAGAGTACCGCTACCTGTTTGATTTCCTCAAAAACCAGGGAATTGAATTAATCTGGATAACTGACGGCCTGGGGTGGAAAACAACCAAAAAATCGCTGTTTGAGACATTCCTGCATAATGATTACGTGCTCAATATTGAGTTGGTGAAGCAGGGAGTTCTTGGAGATATAATCAAATAACTTTCACAGTGATAGCGCCAGTTGTGCCCAGAACAGACAGAGTTGTATTAAGTTTTCTGGAAATCTCTGCAAAACACCCTGGTCTTATAAACACCCGAAAAACCCCCCAGCACAATGAAGCTCCTACTGGTATACCCGCCGTTTGCGCCGCCGACAGTTCCGCCCTATTCCCTTGCTGCGATGAAGGGTAAAAACGTAAAATGCCTTGACCTAAACGCCATGTACCACCGCCTCAAGTTTCCCTGGGCCTACGCGAGCATAAAGAGGGATTATCCAGGGACAATGCAGAGGATTGCAAGGCTTGCGCCAAGATCAGTTGTCAACAACCGCCTTATCCGGGAAGGCCGAAAGCCCGAGTTTTTCAGCGAGTTTCTAAACGCCCTGGAAAGCGAAAGCCCGACGCACGTGGCATTCTCTGTTGTCTACAGCAGCCAGGCGTTTTACGCAGGTGCACTGGCAGAAAGGCTGAGTGTCCCGGTATATTTCGGCGGGCCTGCAGTGCCTGAAAAACTCAAGCGCAGCTATTTTCCGAGCGCGCACGGTTTTCTCTGCAGCCTGGGGCTAAATCCTCCGGCGGCGCCTGACTTTTCCGGCTTAGCCGAAGGCTACCTGAGCAAAAAACCCATCATCCCTGTCCGCGCAACCAGAGGCTGCGCGTATGCAAAATGCGCGTTTTGCACCCAAAGGGGCAGGTACAGAAAGCTTCCCCCTGCCCTGCCAAAAGAGGGCTATGTCTGCTTCATTGACGACATGCTGACAAGAGAAAGGCTTCTTGAGGTCGCACAGGAGGCAAATGGCATAAAATGGTGGGCACAGCTGCGGCCCACAGCAGACATTGCAGACCTGCTGCCATACCTTGCCTCCCGGGGCCTTGCATCTGTTGCATGGGGTGTTGAGTCAGGCTCAGACAGGATGCTTGGAAAAATGAGGAAGGGGACAGACACAGCCAGCATAAGCCGCGTCCTTGCAGCGTCAAGGAAAGCCGGGATAATAAACACAGCCTTTGTGATGTTTGGCTTTCCCGGCGAGACAGAGGACGACTGCATGCAGACAGTAAGGTTCCTCCTGCGTAACCGTGACAGTATTGACCTTGTGTCATCAAGCGTCTTCGGCCTGCAGGAAGGCTCTGCAGTATGCAGAGAGCCTGATATGTTCGGGATAAGCATCCGCAGGGAGAAGCGCAGGATTCTTGATGACAGGCTTACTTACACAACTAAAGAAGGCCTGACACAAAAGCAGGCTGCACAGCTTAAGAGGAAGCATGAGCCATTGCTAAGGCAGCTAAACAGGCTGCCCGGCTTCTGCGTGCTCTACAAGGAGCAGACGCTTTTTTGGCAAGGCTTATAAACCAAAATGTTACACATGCTGCCATGCGAACAGGACTTGCGCTTGGCGCAGGCGCAGCACGCGGCCTTGCGCACATCGGGGTAATTGAGGTTCTGCAGGAAAAAAACATCAGGATAGACCTTATCGCAGGCTCAAGCATCGGCGCGCTCATCGGCGCTTACTTCGCAGTGCACGCAGACATATCCGGGCTCAGGCAGGCTGCGATGTCGCTCACAAGAAAAGACCTGCTCGGTCTCATTGACTTTGCGCCTGGCAGATACGCCCTGATAAAGGGCGAGAAGCTTCAGAGGTTCATAGACAGGCTGCTTGAAGGCAGGGGGTTTAAGGACACAAAGATGCCCATAAAGATTGTGGCTGCGGATCTTGCCCAGGGGAAGGTCGTAGTGTTGGATAAAGGCAGGCTCTCTGATGCAGTCAGGGCAAGCATATCAATCCCCGGCCTCTTCCTGCCAGTTGAAAAAGACGGGATGACCCTGGTTGACGGTGGGCTTTTGGACTCGACACCTGTTGATGTCTGCAGGGAGATGGGTGCAGAAAGGGTGATAGCAGTCGACCTGCCCTTCAAGAAGCTAAGGAAAAAACCCACGCTCGTTGAGGCGCTGCTTCAGAGCTATGAGATAATGCGCAAGGCAACAGTCTCCGACGGAAAAGACACAATTGTAATCAGGCCGGACTTTTCAGACGAGTTCACAGGTATCAGGTTTCTAAACACAGGCTACATTGACCTTGGAAGGCAGGCTACACAGAACGCGCTAAAAGAAATCATCCCGCCGCAGAATCCAGAGCGACAGCGCAACTGCAACAATAAGCGCAAACCCTGAGAGCATAAGGGCTTTCCTGAAATCCCCGGACACACCAGCCGGCGACTCATGCGCAGGCTCCTTGGCGGGCGTCTGCACAGGCTGCTCGGGCTGCACTTTATCCTCTTCTGCCTGCTCCTGCGGCTCATCCGGCCTGCTGTCCCCAACATCCGCAACCACACTGCCAGTGGGAACAAACACAGGCTCCTGTATCAGCTCAAACACGAATGTTGCTGCGTCAGAATCAACCCTTGTTGCGCTAATCCTGATGTCGTAATACCCGTCAGAGTCAAGGTCTTTTACAGCGGGGCTGCCAACAGACACAGTATGCAGCGTCGCAGCGCTTGCAAGGCTTATTGTTGCTGTCCCTTCCCCAATCCCGAGCACCTGCATGGTGTGCACCTGCCCCTCATATGCAAACTGCGCCCGGCTGCCGGTCCTCAGGCGCTGGTACACCGGCTCATCGTCAAGGAGTATGGTGTATATGCGACTCGTGCTCCCGCCCCCGCCGCCACCTGAAGGGGGGTCATTTTCTTCCGGCTCATAGGCAACAAACTCTGTGAAATGCCTTGTCCATATGACCAAATCGCTTCCTGACTGGGTGTAGCAGGCACCGCCTGCGGCCAGGGTGTCGGGGTCAGCTTCCTGCCCGGGTGTGCATGAAGGGATGGCAACAAAGCTTCCGCCGGATACATAGCCCGCAGCATACCCCGCCATGCCGCTGATAAGCACGCGCACAGCACTGGTGAAATTCAGCCTGCTGCCGATCTCGAAGATGTCGTCGTCGACGTAAGGGTCATACGCAACCGCCTGCATACCCAG
>CAZFZC010000120.1:0-4095 GCA_964523155.1 uncultured Methanosarcinales archaeon | reverse complement strand
GCTGCTGCTTGGACTGTCGGCATTCTTCTCCGGCTCGGAAACCGCCCTTGACATCGGCGGGACAAAGCTCTACGGCGTCCTTGTTGACAGAAGCTACAAGATCCTGGAAAAGAAGCTCATCCGCTATAAAAAGAGCCCTTCTGATCCGACTGTGCCTATCCCCCGCCGTGAAATCCTGACCATGATAAACTCAACAATAAGCGAGCTTGGCCAGGGCAGAAGCATCAAAGGCATTGGTGTCAGCATACCCGACGTGATATCTGCGGACGGCTCGATTGTAGGAACATCCAAGATCTCTTCACTCTCAGACTATCCTCTCGGCAAGCACCTGAAGAAAAAATACAGCTTCAGGGTGACTGTCAATAACGATGCTGACTGCTTCGCTCTTGCTGAGCAAAAGCTAGGTGCAGGCAGGGACTGCAGGCATGTTGTCGGGGTAATATGGGGGACTGGCATCGGCGCAGGCATTGTGATAGGCAGCAGGATATACTCAGGCAGCCAGGGCAGCGCAGGAGAGTTCGGCCACAACATCGTTGACCCCGGCGGTCCAAGAGAACGCACCGGCCTGAGGGGGAGCGTTGAAGCGTTTGCAGGCGGGCCAAACATTGTGAGGAACTACCTGAAACTGGGAGGCAGGAACAGGAGCGCAAACCCGAAAGACGTTCTTTGCTCAAATGAGCCTGCTGCAAGAAAGGCGCGCCGGTTAGCGCTTCACAACCTCTCTGTCGGGCTCGCAGGACTCTACAACGTCCTCGGCCCCGACATTATCGTCGTGGGAGGCGGACTAAGCAACATGCCTTTCTATCAGGAGCTCAACAGACTCACGAAAAGGTACACAGTAGACGCGATACGCAGCAAGGTGAAGATCGTCAAGAACCGGCTAGGTGACACTGCAGGGGTCTATGGCGCTGCTGCAAGGGTTTTTGAAAAATAAACTGCTTTTCTGTATTATTTCCGGATTCTGGCACTGGACAGGCCTGCGAAAGCTATTTAAGGCACAAAAAACACCCTGATTGGCATGAAAAGCGCAGAATCCCGTTTTTTCCACAGGAAATCAGGGGGGCTTATGCATTTAAAAATAAAAGTATTTATAAATAAAGGCGATACCCGTTTATAAATCATTTATCGGGGGTATCAACATGGTTAAGAAAGCTAAGGATCCGGAAATTCAGGTTGTAAACATTGTGGTGTCGACTTCGCTTGAGCATGACATCCCGCTTGAGAAGATGGCAGCAACCCTGTCAAATACCGAATACAATCCCGAGCAGTTCCCGGGGCTTGTTATTCGCATAAAGGAGCCGAAAACCAGCGCGCTCATTTTCAGCTCAGGCAAAGTTGTGTGCACTGGCGCGCGCTCAATGGATAAAGTTGAGGAAAGCATAAAGAAAATTATCAAGAGCCTTGAAAAGATAAACGTAAAGATAAAGATAAAGCCGGTTATTAAGATACAGAACATCGTTGCGTCTGGAAAAATCGGCATGGACCTGAACCTTAACACTCTGGCGATGAAGCTTGAAAACACAGAATATGAGCCCGAGCAGTTTCCGGGGCTGGTTTACAAGCTTCCGATGGCAAAGGCGACTTTCCTTTTGTTTTCAAACGGAAAGATTGTCTGTACAGGAACCAAAAGCGAACAAGAGGTTCACGAGGCTGTAGACAAGCTTATAGAGAACCTCAGAAAAGTCAAATAGTTTTTCGGAATATTTTTGAAAATGCCTAGCGGTAGCTATGGGGTAGGAAATGGAGCCGACTGAGCTGATACATAAGATAGAGGAGTTCATCGAGGCCACTTACCTAAAGGAACTTATGCGCGAAAGCGCACTTGGCAGGGAGTCGCTGGCTGTGGATTTTGCAGAAGTCTCCAGGTACAGCCCGGACATTGCGGACATGCTGCTTGAGACTCCGGACGAAGTTCTTAAAGCCTTTGAGCTTGCACTCCAGAAGTTTGACATTGAAAAGGTAATGAAGGCCCGCATATTCAACCTTCCCCGGGAGCAGAAGGTGCTTATCAGGAATATCCGCTCTGAGCACCTCTCCAAGCTTCTGATGATTGAGGGCACAGTAAGGCAGAAAAGCGATGTCCGGCCGCAGGTCACATCGGCAAGGTTTGAGTGCCCAAGCTGCGGCAATGTCCTAAACGTGTTGCAGCTTGACAGCAAGTTCAAAGAGCCGTCAAGGTGCGGATGCGGAAGGAAGGGAAAGTTCCGGCTTCTCTCAAAGGAGCTTGTTGATGCCCAGGGAATAGTTCTTGAGGAGCACAGCCGCGATATTGAAGGGGGGGCGCAGCCCAAGAGAATGAATGTTCTTCTTAAAGGCGAACTTGTAAGCCCCATATCAGAGCGAAGGACAAACCCGGGCTCAACAATACGCATAAACGGCTCTGTGAAGGAAGTGCCGATAATACTGCGCACAGGCGGCCAGTCAACCAAGTTTGACCTTATAATTGAGGCAAACAATGTCGAGCCGCTGGACGAGGACTATACAAATATAGAGGTTGCGTCTGAGGATGAGGCGAAAATCAGGGAGATTGCCTCTGACAAGGACGTTGTCAGGCGCCTTGCAAGATCGCTTGCACCAAGCATATATGGCCATGACAAGATTAAGGAAGCGCTGTGCCTGCAGTTTGTGGGCGGAGTGAAAAAAGAGAGGACAGACGGCGTCCAGAGCAGGGCAGACATCCACGTGCTCCTGATTGGCGATCCCGGGGCAGGCAAATCAATGCTTCTCAAGCGCGCAGCGGTTGTTGCGCCCAAGTCAAGGTATGTCTCAGGCAAGGGGGTTAGCGGCGCGGGGCTGACTGCTGCTGTTGTAAAGGACGAGTTCCTTTCCGGCTGGAGCCTTGAGGCTGGCGCGCTCGTCCTTGCAAACAACGGCGTTGTAATGATAGATGAGCTGGATAAGATGAGCCAGGATGACACTGCAGCAATGCACGAGGGTCTTGAGCAGCAGAGCATAAGCATAAGCAAGGCAAACATACAGGCCACGCTGAGGTGCGAGACAACTGTGCTTGCGGCAGCAAACCCAAAGTTCGGGAGGTTCGACCCTTACGAGACAATCGCAAAGCAGATAGACCTTCCACCTACGCTGATAAACAGGTTTGACCTGATATTCACTATCAAAGACATGCCGGATGAGGAAAAGGACGAAATGATGGCAGGCTTTATCCTTTCGCTCCACAAGTCGCCCACAAACGAGAAGCCGGACATTGACACCGACCTTCTCAGAAAATATTTTGTTTTCGCAAGGCAGAAAGCAAAGCCAAAGCTGACCTCTGAGGCTGTGCGCGAGCTCAAGGACTATTATATAAAGATGCGGGGGTCGGGAAGCGACGATGGCGGCATAAAAAGCATTCCCATATCGCCAAGGCAGCTTGAGGCGCTCGTCCGGCTTTCTGAGGCTGCTGCCAAGCTCAGGCTGGCGGACAAGGTGACAACGACCGATGCCAAGCGCGCAATAGGGCTCCTGCACTACTGCCTTGAGCAGGTTGGCCTGGATCCTGACACAGGCAGAATTGACATAGACCGGATAACCACCGGGGTCACTTCAAGCGAACGCAACCGGCTGATGGTTATAAAGGAGATAATCAACGAGCTTGAGGAGAAGGGAGAGAAGGTAATACCGCTTGACTCGGTCATCGCTGCGGCGCAGGATAGGGGGATAAGCGAGTCAGATGTGGACGATGCAATCCAGAAGCTCAAGCGATCAGGCGACCTGTTTGAGCCCAGGCGAAACCACATAAGCAAGATATAGTGCGAAACGCATATAAGAAACATGAACATTCTCTGCGTGTGGCAAACATGCGTCAGGTTGCAGCCAAAGTCCGGATTTGCGACCTAAAGGAAGGACAGTATGTCCGCGTTGATGGGGAATGGGAGCCGAACTATGTCATGACTCCTGCAAGCAGGAAGGTTTCCCGGGCAAACATAATGGCTGTCGTGGCAACACAGCCTGATATTGGAGGCGGCCAAAGCTCATTTTTGGTGGATGACGGAACCGCGCAAATGACTGTCCGGCTGTTTGAAGAGCGTGAGTTTGGGGTGGCTCCGGGCGATGTTGTGACAGTCATCGGCAGGCCCAGGCAGTACGGAGACGAGA
>CAZFZC010000119.1:0-4112 GCA_964523155.1 uncultured Methanosarcinales archaeon | reverse complement strand
AAGGGTGACATTACTGCAGTTAAATAATAGCTGAAAATAAACCTGGTAAAGTGAACATTTTCTGGCCAAGTTTGCTCTAGTGACTCAGTGCTCGACGGAGTGGATACAATCGTGACATCATGACCCCTTGCCCTGAGCTCCTTCTCAATATACCTCAGGCTCGGGTTTCTCCCGCCCATATGCGGGGCGTCATAGTTTCTTGTTACAAACAGAATGTGCATCCTTACTTGGTTTTCTTCACAAGCTCAAACGTGAGCCTTGTCGCATGAACGCATTCCTTCGCTGTTGCAAGTGCGTTTTCCTTGCCCGAAACAGCCTTTGCAAGCTCGCTTATCTCAAACCTGTATCCCTCGTCAAGCGGGCCCCTGTAGACCTTCTTCCCGTTCTCCCTGAGCGTATGGAAACCTTCCATCTCAAAAACCCTGCCGTCCTGGATGACTGTGCATTTCTCCCGCAGAGAACTGCCTGAGCCGATGCATGAATACAGGAGGTTGCATACGCTTCCGTCGGCGTACTTGATGCTTGCTGCAACATTGTTCGAGTCATTGCTCTCCTTGTTCGCTGTCGCCAGAGCATAGCCCTGGATAAGGACTGCTGTTCGGCCAGTCAGGAAGTTGAAGAGGTCTATCACGTGGCAGGCCTCACCTATTATGCGGCCACCCCCTACGTCAGGGTCATTGACCCAGTGGTCTGCAGCAAGCTTTGTGTTGTTGAATACATAGCTGGCCATGATGGGTCCGTCCTTGGAGAGCTTAGACTTGAGCATTCGTACAACAGGACTGTAGCGTCTGTTAAATCCGCAGGTGTATATCCTGTCGGACTTCTCAATAACCCTGCAGAGCTCCAGAAACTCAGCCTCCTTTATTGCCATTGGCTTTTCTGAAAAGACATGCTTTCCTTTCTTGAGGGCTTCTGTGGCAATCCTTGCGTGGCTGTCGTGCCTTGTGCCTATTATCACAAGGTTGATGTGCGGGTCGTTGAGAAGGTCCTCGTAGCTGGTGCTTGCATAGCGCGCCCTGTAGAGCTCTGAGAGCATCTTTGCGTTTGTGCCGCTCTTGGTTGCGACTGCATATACAGAAAGCGACTTTTCCTTCCTGATGGCCGGGTATATGAATCCCCTGATAAACTGCCCGGCGCCGATTATCCCCACGTTCACCCTGCCGTGGGGCTTGTAGCTGATGTTGACCGGCAAAGTCTGCCTGTCGTCTTTCGGGCTGTAGGAAAACACAGTCACCGGAGCCTTGTCCCTGTAAGCCTTCTCTGCATCGGTTATTGGGTAGACCTTTGCATCCTCAGGGATGTACTTCTTGCGCTGCATCAGGTCAAGGATTGCCTGCATGTTGCGCTCGCTTGTCCACCTTACGTAATGCAGCGGATATTCCCTGCCCATGGAATCGTAGGCAAAGTCGAAGGACCCTGCGCCAAATGCAGTGCTTATCTGCAGCGTGAGCTCCTTTTCAAACATTTTCTGCCTGTCAATGTTCATGCCGCAAACGCCAAGAAGCACAACACGGCCCTTCTTCCGGCTCATGTCAAATGCGTCGTTAACCAGCTCATCCCTGCTCGCTGCAGCAATAATCACGCCGTCCGCGCCAGTCCCTCCTGTCAGGGCATTTACTGCCCGCACTGTGTCAGATGTCACTGCAGCGTCAATGTAGGGCCTCTCAGTCCTGGTTTTGTCAATGTCAATTCCTATAACCCTGCACCCGTTTGCAGACAGAATCTGGCAGACAACCTGGCCCAGGAGCCCAAGGCCGATGACTGCAATGCTCTCGCCTATCTGCGGCGCAAGCTGCCTGACCGACTGAAGGGCAATGCAGGCCACGCCCGTGAATGCCGCGTCCCTGTCGCTTACACCCTTTGGCACCTTGGCAGCCAGGGTCTTTGGGACTGCAATGTACTCTGCATGGTTGGCAACACCGCTGCCAATGCATGCCACCCTGTCACCGACTGAGAACCCCTGGACGCTCTTGCCGACCTTCACAACAGTTCCGGATGAACTGTAGCCCAGGAGGTGCCACAGGTCAATCCTGCTCTTGACAAGGTCAACAGTCTTCTTGACTCCCTGGCTTCTTGCAAAGCCCAGAACCTGGCTTGTCAGGTCAGGCCGCTCAAGCGCCATTTTCCACAGCGGCTTTTTCATAAGCTCTATCATGCTTTTCTCTGTCCCTGCACTCATCACAGAATATGTGTTTTTCACGAGAATCTCATGGTCGGCTATTGCCGGCACAGGCACATCCTTGACCCTCACCCTGCCGCTCTTGTCGTAAACAACCTGCTTCATTGCCCCCTGAGCAGCGGGCCTGCTATTTAAATCTTTGGTACCTGCTGTCAATCATCCTTATGTTCGCAAAACCAGTTCGCCCGCATCCCTGCGAAGGCGCTGTTCACAAACTATAAAAGACACGGCTGCCACCACACGACTCATGCCAAAGGTTCTTCGGGCTCTTGCCTCATCATTTGCATCGGGGGTGCGCTACAGGCTGCATGGACGCAGACTCCCCACTTTTCTGGTTTACCAGTTCACAGGAGCCTGCAACTCCCGCTGCACAATGTGCAGCATCTGGAAGCAGCCTGCGCAGCCTGAGCTTGGCGTGGCCCAAATTGCCGATGCCTTTTGCCAGCCTGTGTTTTCGCAGCTCAGGTGGGTGAACCTTACAGGCGGCGAGCCGTTCCTGCGAAATGATTTTGCAGCTGCTGCATCCGCGGTTGCCAAATTGCCTGCTGTAGAGGGCATTGCAGTCCCGACAAACGGGTTTCTGACAGAAAAAGTTCTTAAGGACACAGGGGACGTCCTAAAATCCCTGCGCAAGGGCCAGTTCCTCTCTGTCACAGTAAGCATAGACGGTTTTGAGAAGACCCATGACAGGATTCGCGGAGTTAAGGGCGCATACAGCAGGGCAATTGCAACCCTTGAGGGCCTGCAGAAAATTGGGGACAGGAGGCTTTCAGTCGGGGTGCAGCCGACGATAAGTTCACAGAACATCGGCGAAATAGGGCGCTTTCACGCTTTCATAAAAAGGAAATCAGGCAAGGTGGGCTATGCAGTAATGATGCAGAGCGAGGGCTACTACTCAAACAGGGAAAGCAGCGCAGGGCTTTTCCGGGCCCAGAAAAAAAAGGCAGGTAGGTTTCTTCTAAGCCTCATCAGAGACTATCCCGAGTACGGGTTCTACTACTCAAACCTTGCCAGGATGTTTGAGGGCAAAAAGCGGGGCTTTGGCTGCCTTGCAGGCCGTCTGACACTTTTCATGGACCCGGCGGGAAGGCTCTCTGTCTGCCCGGTGCTTTCAGCCAGCCCCGGCTATTCGCTGGGCACGCCCTGGAATACCGGCTGGTTCTCAAGGGAACAAGTCCTGGGACGCCTGGCCAAAGAGAAAACATGCAGGGACTGCACCCTGCTCTGCGACATGGTGAATGCTGCAAAAGTGGAGTTTTTTGAGATAGCAGGCTACCTGCTTTCCCATCCTTTTGTTGCAGCGCGCCTCATAGGCAGGGCAGGCAGGCTCAGGTACCTCTGACCTTCCTGACGAGCATACCTGCAAGCTGGACGAATTTTGCAGGGTTGCCTGCAGCCCTTATCACGTTTGACGGCCGTAGGAACTGCTGGAATGCAAGCTTCCTGTAGAACCTGCCTATTTCTCTTTTCAGGTACTGCGGTGTGAATTCCGGCGTCCTTATAAGCCCCCTGCCAGTCACGTGGGATGCGGCAAGAAGGCTTGCAGGCGTTACTGCGCCCTCCAGGTAACCCCGTGCTCTTGCCTCTTCATAGAGCCTTGTCCCGTAAAGGGGAGCCGCAAATGTCACAGAAGGCAAAAGCCCGTACCTTCTGTTCAGCCTGAGTGCAAGTGAAAGTGTTTTCCGTATGTCCCGCTTTGTCTCGCCCGGCATTCCCACAACAAAAAACGCGCTTACTGTAAGGCCGATGCTGTGCGCCTGCCTCACCACCCGGACAACCTTTGCCAGGTCAAGCTGCTTGCAGATTATCCTGTCAAGCACATCCTGCGAGCCTGACTCAATCCCGACAACAAGCGCCCTGCAGCCAGTCCTTTTTGCCTTTTTAAGGATTTCCCCTGTGAGCATGTCAGCCCGAACCCCGTTAGGGGTGTCCC
>CAZFZC010000118.1:0-4131 GCA_964523155.1 uncultured Methanosarcinales archaeon | reverse complement strand
ATTGGAGTCACAGTTCTAGACAACAGGAACCACACATACAAGGGGCTTAACATAATCGGCCTGCCGGACGATGAAACCCTGGCAAAAGAATTGAGCGAATTTAAGATACTCCCGGGCAGGCCGACAGTACTGCTGCGCCACCAGCCGGTTGGCACAGCTCTAGCCAGCGCAGCAGGGGTAAGCCTGCAGCTGTCCGGCCACACGCACGCCGGCCAGATAATGCCATTCAACCTTTTTGTGGGGGCTGCCTACAGGTATACGCGCGGGCTTTACAGGGTGGGCGAAATGTACCTTTATGTTTCCCCGGGTACAGGCACATGGGGCCCGCCAATGAGAGTGGGCTCGAGAAATGAGATAACCCACTTCACACTTCTGGGGGCAAAATGAGGCCGGGCTATCTGCTGGCATTTACGCTGGGCACCTGGGCAATCGATGCAACAGAATGCCTTTTTGGGAACTGATTATACCATGTCCGCCCATGAAGGTGCACTGCCGGCCATTACCTGGGGTCCGAATGGCAAAGTTTTAATATATTAGGCAAAAACAAATTTGGATGAAAGTGAGCGAGATTCTGGAACGGCTGAAAAAGGATTCCTGTTTTGCAGAGGTTGATTGCGACAGGTTCTTTCTTGCGCACATTTTCCATACAGGCAGCTCGCCCATCCAGGTTGGATACTGCAGAAAAGAGACCGGGACAATCCTGAGTTTTGAAATGGGTGAAAGCATAAAATACCTTGGCGAATCTGACGCCCTGAAGGGCGAAACCCCGATTGAAGAGCTAAGACTTGAGTCTGTAACTTTGGATCTTGACAGTGCCCTTGAACTGGCGGGCAGGGAAATGGCCAGCCATTATCCCCGGGAAAAGAAGACATCGGAGTTAGCCGTCCTGCAGAAAGTAGGCAATGACACGCTATACAACATCACCTTTTTTACTGCGTCGTTTCGCACAGTGAACATCAGGATTGATGCAGGAAGCGGCAACGTTCTCTCTGTAACAGAGGCGCCGTTAGTTAGCTTTTGAAACTATATTTTTAACTTTGATATATTTTATATATTATCTGGTTCTGAAAAAAACCCAGGGTGAAAATGGAGCTCAGGGTAAAGAGGCTGCAGGAAGGGGTTGAGCTTCCGCACTACCATCACGAAGGTGACGCGGCATTTGACCTAAGAAGCACAGATGACGTAAAAATTGGGGCAGGCGAGAAGAAGCTCATTGGAACCGGCCTTGCCATGGCAGTGCCTGAAGGTCACGCCGGCCTCATATGGGACCGAAGCGGGCTGGCGGCAAAGTTCGGCCTGCATGTTCTCGCAGGTGTCGTGGACTCTGGATACAGGGGAGAAGTGAAAGTGGTCCTGTACAACCTGGGCAATGATGAGTTCCAGGTTGAGAAGGGCATGCGTATTGCACAGATGCTCATTCAGCCGGTTGTCCTGCCTGAAATTACTGAGGGAGAACTGGATGAGACTGCCAGAAATTCGGGCGGGTTTGGTAGCACGGGGGTGAAATAAATTGGCCGTTAGTTACAAGGCAATGAAAGGCTGCTGCAGCCTGTCAGATTTTGCCGAAAAAGAGGAAGCTGCTGAAAAAGAGTAAAGTGTATAAAAGGATTTCTTTTTCCCAGGCATTTAATGGAGGCATACATAGCAGAAATCGAGGGGCATTCTGCCTCATACTGGCCCGCGGGGCCCTGTACTGTGGTATATTTTGCCGGATGCAATTTTTCCTGCCCAAACTGCAATAGCCCGCATATGCTCTCCGCTGCTTCTAAGAACCTCTTGCAGCTTTCCGAAGTTAAAAAGGTTATACGGGAAAACAGAAGCGCTGTCAAATCCGTTGTGTTCACAGGCGGGGAGCCGTGCCTTCAAAAACTTGCTCTTGCCAAGCTCTGCAGCTACACGCGCGACCTTGGGCTAATGACAGTGATTGAGACAAACGCAAGCAAGCCGGAGTGTGTGCATTCGTTGCTCAGCGAGGGCATTGCAAATACTATTGTCCTGGACATAAAAAGCCCTTTTGAGCCTGTTGCCTTCGAGAGGGCAACAAGGTCAAGAACGTTTTTCAAAAGCACAGAAAGCGTCATAAGCGACATAAGGACCACAATCAGGCTGCTCTATGAAAACAGGAAGAGAGCAGATATCATGGTCAGGACTGTCGTGACCCCGCGGCTGGTGCACCGAAAAGAGGATTTGGCCCGAATAGGCTCAGAAATCGAACACCTGAACTGTAGCTGGGTGCTGCGGCCATTTGTGGCCAGAAATGTAAGCAACAGGGTGTTTTGTGGGATTAAGAGTCCAAGCACCCCTTTTGTTCTGGAGATGCAGCGGGTGCTCTCAGTGAAGTTTCCGGGCATCAGGGTTTTTTCTGAGATAGAGCTGTCTTAATCTTGCTCTCCTCATAGCAGTTGCAGTAGCATCTGTTGTCACGATACTCAGAAGACATGTAATAGAGCCCGAAGAACCTGCAGCCCTCTTTTCTGCATGTGGTGTCGCAAGCCTCCCTGCTGCATGCAGGGAATGTCTCGTTGGTTATCATGTTTTTGCACATGCTCTCAACAGATATGTCAACTGTGACAGGCCTCTGGCTGCTTACATTGAATTCCAGGGATAGGCTGGATGCGCCACTGTCATTGCCTTTCTTTAATTCCCTTAAGGCAGGAAGCCCGAAATGGATGAATGCAGCCACGCACAGAAGGGCAAGGACAAACACTGCGGCCTTTTTCATGCGCAGCCTTGAATGCCCTGATATTATAAATATTTTTTGAATAACTGCATGCAATGTAAAGACATCGCCTCCAGGGCCTGTTTTGTAACCGAAATTTTTTGGCAAGGGCCCATAACACCAAATCACCGCAAACTTTAAATATAACCCTCGCTAAGAAAATTCTGGGTAATAACTTTACGGAGGGTGTAATAATGAAAAAGGGAGAGATGGGTGTAGGAACACTAATAATATTTATTGCGCTTCTGTTGGTTGCTGCTGTTGCAGCAGGCGTCCTGATACAAACCGCAAGTTCGCTCCAGGAACAGAGCCTTGCAACCGGCGACCAGGCACGAAGCCAGATAAGCACGCATGCACAAACAGTCGAGGTTAGCGCCACTGACGGCAGAGACGGGCTGCTCAATGATTTTTCCCACCTGATGAAACTGGCTCCGGGTTCAGATGAAATTAAGCTGAGCCAGGTCATACTGACTGTTAACACGGTTGACAAAACATCCACCCTGAGGTACAGGGGGGCTAACGGCATCTGCCTGCGAAATGTATCATCAGGATATGTGACACGCAAGGAGGAGGTAATCAGCCAGGAGCTTAACAGCACGTGGTACACATTCACAGAGGACATTGACTATGACGGCAATTTCTCAGACAGGGTGAGGGTCGCGCCCAACAATGCGTCCCTGGAGTTTGACATGACGTCTTTTTCGTCCAACTACAATTACTCCATAAGCAGCATAGATGCTGCGGGAACAACGCCTGTTCAGTTTGATGTTGGCCCGGAGCGCATACACCCTGTGAACCTCACGTACGGCAAGATAAGAATTAACGGCACCACCAACAAGGACGGGGCCCTTCTTGCAAACATGGTGACGGTCTATCCCTACAAGGAAGGAGAGGGGTACTTCACAATAACTTACCTGCAGCAGGGAACAAACTTTGTTGAGGGCAACTTACAGAGGGGAGATGTCATAAAGCTCTGCTACGAGACCCCCCAGGACATTGCTGAGGATACTGAGGTAAGGCTGAACTTCATCCCAAAGATAGGAAGCGCCACACTTACGCAGTTTGTCACGCCCGAAGTCATCAGCACTGAGAGGGTTTACCTGTATCCGTAAAAAGGAGGTGTTTAAAATAGTGAAAAAGCGAATCGAGTCCCACGTACTGGAGAAAGTGATAGGAGCGCTCATGGCAATCTTTGGAATAGCAGCCATTGTTATCTTTTTCATGTCGGTTCAGAACCAGTTCCTTACCCAGGATGTTGCCATGATTGAGCTCCTGCTCATTGTTGTGCTTATGATCCTTGCCCAGACAGTTGTTCTGATAAGGATATATGAACAGCACTGATTTTTTCTTATGATTTTTTGTATTGTTGTTTCAAAAAACGATCCCGCAGGACAAAACATGATGAACTTCCT
>CAZFZC010000117.1:2841-4149 GCA_964523155.1 uncultured Methanosarcinales archaeon | reverse complement strand
CCAGATGATTCTGTATATAAGGAAGGCGCAGAACCGAAATCCGACGAACAGAGGGTAAGGGAAGCGCTTGGGGGCTATGGGTTTCACAAAGACTCAGTTGATGAGATAATCAAAGCAGGCTATAAGGTCTCACGAACAACAGGGGAGAACAGTAATGTTGTTACGGGAGAGCAGTTCCAGGTAAATGCACAGTCTGTCGCAAACCTGGTACAAGATAACGTGAAATTTACAGGGGACTGGACCTACGGGATACATCCAGATGAAAGCATGGACTCAGAAATCGCAGGAAAAAAGAAGAATTTCAAAGACATAGTAGCTATGCTTTACGAAGTCAATACGGAGCAGGTACAACTGGTGCAGACAGGAAAAGAAGAGGTTGAAGGCAAGTACCTCATCAGAAGAAAAACAGTGCCGTACAAAGTGCAGGTGACCGGACAGGATTATGACCTTGAGTTTCAAGATAGTCCGCCAGGCATTGTTGTGAAGAAGGACGGAAGCACACAATACCAAACTCCAGCAACTGGTAGTCTGCCAAGTGCCGCAGGCCTTTCAATAGGGATCCTGGATTCTTATCAGGTACAAAAGAAAGTTGAGGCCTATGATGTCTCCAAAAAAAATGAACCCAGGCCAAAGACCCTTGAAGAAACCGCTGAAAGGGAGAGGAAGAAACTCTCAGGTTACAACAATTACAAGGATGTCTCCGTAGAAATCAATCAAAAAGAGAAGTTAGTGTACACCACATATACAGACCCAGATGATAACTATAAATACACATTCAAATGGGACAAAACGGGCGCTATGGTTGAAAGCCCAGTTATTGAACAATTAGGAGCCGAAACCCCTAAAGAAAAAAAACGTGAGGCGAGCAACAATATAAACAACGTGTTATTGACGAGGCCTGTTGAAATCGTGAGAAATTATGATACAGATGGCAAGGAAAAATTAGAGAAAATTTCGCCGGATATTCTGAACAATAATTTTGAGATACTTAGCCAAGAGGCAACTGATGCTGAGGTTCCTGTCAATCTGATGAGGGCTCTTGGCATAAAGGAATCCAATCTTGGATTAGACTTGCAGGGTTCCAAGGGTGAACAAGGCATATTCCAGCTTATACCTGACAAGAAGTGGTCAGAAGCTGCCGAGATTGAAGAAACAGAATTTAATTATCAAGATACTACGCATAATGCAAGGGCTGCAATTCGATATTTCAAACAAACGTATGATGAGGTTAGACCATTTGTCAACTCTGACGAAGATGCCTACAAGCTGACACTTGCAGCACATAACGGGGGCAAGGGTTATGTTACC
>CAZFZC010000117.1:0-2831 GCA_964523155.1 uncultured Methanosarcinales archaeon | reverse complement strand
CAAGGCTATAATTTTATATGTAAGTAATAACAAAGAAACAACAAATTATGATAATATAGCTGGTGTGATGAGTTCTGTAAAGGATACTAACGGAAATAGCCCAGACATGAAAAAAATCAATAATTATGTTAACAGTGTCTGGGAAAGCTACCTCCGCATTAACCGGGCATCAGTTACTTAAAAGTGCCCATAACATACTAACACTTTGATATGGTGTTAAGGTATCCTGAACTGAAGTTTTAGAACAGGAACATAATGCTTTATTCTAGCGGAACAAGTCCGGCCGCAAGTTCATCCAATGTATTATATTTTTTTGAGGAGTCAATATATAGAATCTTCTTCTCTTGCGCTCCATGACTGGAACCCAGGCGAAGCTGTTTTGTTCCAACATACTGGTATCCAAGAGGGGTCTCAATATGTCCTGTAACAAGCAGGTTCTGTCCCATCGACATAAGAAACTGGTCCAGCATTTGTTGATATTCCTGTTCATAATGCAATTCCTCCTTGTCCATATATGCATGCCATAAATAAGAACCGATTGGCGTCTCAGAAAATACATCCCCAATTGTACCGTCAAACATGTGCCGATGGTCAACGCCTGTTCTAATTGATATCTCTTCAAGGATTCTGTCGTGGTCTAGCAGGTTCATAATTCTATAAGGTGCCACACGTTCTGCAATTCCCTGGTATGATGATTTCATTTTTCCACCTAATGGCCCATTTGCCCCCACATGGGATAGCAATACGCCTCCATGGGTTCTTACCAAAGTCGGCATACTTTTTATGAAACTTACATATTTATCTCGCTGATTAGCTATTGCATTTTCAAAGCGGTCTGTAAAGGCCAAAGATTCTGTACCACTCATTCGTTTGAAGAGTGTTATGTGGTATATGTGAACCAGCTCATGATTCCCCAAAAGAGAGAACATATGCTGGCTGTTTTTCATCATTGTGTCAATAATTTGAACGGAATTATCTTCTTGTTCTGTTCCATAACCATGCACCAAGTCCCCACCAAAGATGAGCAAGTCCACCAAGCCTTTTTCCTTCATTTTTCTGTACATATTCACAATTTTAAGAAAATCTCGGCCATTTCCATGTATGTCAGCTGCATACAGCAATCTCTTATTTGAGAAGTCAAGCACCTTTTCCATTAATATTAGTGAAGAGAAGACATATTTAAAGTTTTCCAACTTACACCCCTTGTAAGTAGTTATATGTGCCCTTCTTCTCAACCAATCAAAATATAAACGCAGCCAACCCCCCGTTTGCCAATGGCATTTGATAGTAAGGTAAGGGCGTTTCTGGCAGTGAGCGCGACTGGCAGCGTGTGTATACACAAAAGTGTGCCTTATATTACACAAAAGTGTAAAAATATTTAAATAAGATATGCTTTTCTACACAAAAGTGGCTTTCAAAGAAACATATCTGACTGCAGAGGAATCCGGCAGGTGGATGCGCTACCATGAGTCTGCCTACAAAGAAGACAGGGACATGGCAGGGGAGGTAAGCTCGCCAAGATGGGCAGTCATCATGGCCTACTATGCCATGCACAACATAAGCAAGCTCTACCTTGCAAAGGTCCACAACCTTCGGGTTGCAGGAAGCGAAGTGCACGCGCAGACAATACACTTCATGGCCAAATATGCAACCAGTGATGAGAAAAGGCTTCTGCCGCTTCTTAAGAAAGCAAAAGAGGAGTATGAGGCAATAACCTCGGCCTCTGTATGGATAATGCCAAGGCTGCTTGCCAAAGGCAGGGACGAAAGGGCTAAGACGCAGTACTACGAGAGCGCAATGGCGCAGAAGTCCAGGCAGGAACTCATGCGCAGGGCGCAGTATTTTATCGCTAATTTCATGAAGCCATATCTGGAAATACTGGAGGGGCTGCTCTGATGCTCTTGGACGTTGCCCTTGCAAGCAAGGCCGCCTTTCGCATACTCCTGCTCTATGCGCAGGCGCCCGGGGCAGGATACACGCGCGAGGACCTGAGAAGGCATACAATGCTTGGAAACCGCGCGCTGTCGTCAGCCATAAGCCGGCTGTGCGCTTTTGGCATTCTCGCAGAAACCAGGCAGGAGCACTTGCGCACTGTCTACAGGATTAGCGACAGGGAGCGCCTTGGGGCCATATTTGCCATTTTTAAGCACACAAGCCTGCCATATTTTTACAGCCTGGTGGCCAGGGAATTTGCAAGGGAAGCGGCAGACAGGCTGCACCCGCAGGCCATGTACCTTTTCGGAAGTGTCGCAAAAGGCACATACAGGGATGATTCCGACATTGACTTTGCCGTTGTGCTGGAAAAAAAGACGCCTGGAGAGGAAATGGAGCTTGCGAATATCTGCGAGAGGGTGTCTGGCAGGTTCAAGAGGAAAGTCCAGGGGCACATCATAACAGAGAAGGAAATGGGCAAAACAGGGATTTCCAGGGAAATCCTCAGGCACGCAGTTCTTCTTGGCGCAAGAGCAGGCTGGCAAAAAGGCTATTGACAGATTTTGCACAGCTCCCCGAACTACCCTGCCTCCTGCACATAATCAGTCACAATCTGCACTATCTTCCTGACTGTCTCGCTGCAGCTTTGAAAGTGCAGCCTGTCAGGGGTGCCTGCGTATCAGGCCGCGTGCATAAAGAGAGGTCAAATCCGGCACAACGCCTGCCAGACGCAGCGTTTTTTCCCGGTATTTTAGGTACAATTTGCTTACCCCCTGATTCCCGGGCAGGTTCTGAACGTATTTTCAGTCCTTAATAAGACAATGTTCCTTTTCCAAAAGCCGTTTTATAAAAAGTTAGGCAGAATACCCACAAATTTATTTGTGGGATGAATGCCGTCC
>CAZFZC010000116.1:0-4200 GCA_964523155.1 uncultured Methanosarcinales archaeon | reverse complement strand
TAGCCATGCTCCGGGCTGCCGGCAGAGCAGCTGTCTGGCCACTGTGAAATTTCCCGGCACTTGCCGCCGCTGCATCCGGTCTGCCCGTCCGGGGAATAGTAACAGAAGCTGCCTTCGATTTCGCCTGCAACCAGGCACCTCTCAGTCCGGATGCTTTCTGCGCCGTTTTCGCTGCATGATGAGACATAGCAGTAGCCCTGCTGCCTGCAGAATGACGCATAGCTGCCGTTTCTCACAACATCTCCTCCCTCTTCGCAAAGTTCATATGCCTTGCCCTCAAATTCCTGTTGCGTGCATGTGCCCAGGCGGACAGACGCACAGACAGTCTCATCCTCAGCAGTGAACATGCATTCGCTGCATCCGTAGCTGCACGAATATCCCTGCCAGAGAAAGCCTGTTTGCGGGCTGCATTCAGCGCCGCAGTCAGCTGAGCAGACGCAGTTTACAGGCAGGCTGCACTCGCCTGCCCGGCACCCTGCCTGGCAGAGAAGCTTGCCTGTCCGCCCGTAATCCGACCCGTCTGTGCATTTTCTCTGCAGGTTGCAGGGCTTTGTGGTGTTTGCAGGCGCGCAGCCGGGCAAGTCGCCGGCCGAATACACGCAGGTCTCGCACGGCCCGCATTCCAGCACCCTTACCCTGGTGTCGTGTACAGCGCCCTCGCATGTGTTGCCCCTGTCGCTGCAGCGCCGTGTCAGCTCCCTTTGGTATATGTCGTTCTCTGTCCCGTCTGAAAATTCGCTCTTTCCCTTCTCATAGCAACCCCCGCCCGGCCCGCCGCATTTTCCGGCGGCTGTTCCGTCTAAAGAACGGAAATTCTCGTCTTCCCTGCAGCCGTATTCAGTTATTCTGTGGCAGACCTGCGACTCTCCTGCAGTTGTGCCCCAGCCTGCTGAGTTTGGGTCAGACGGGTCGCCCAGGCAGCACGAATGGTTTCCGAGAAAGGGGTCCATGCCTTTGGTTGTGTAAGGGTAGGGCGCAAGCCCTGACCTGTAGGGCAGGCACTCGCTGACTTCGATTGTGTTGTCCGGCGACCCTGCCTTTGCAACAGTGCCGTCAGGCCGCAGTATATCCACCCTTACGCTGTGTGTGCCTGTCTGGATAATCTGGGACAGCCTGTCCCGAATGTTCGAAATATTGTATGCTGCCGGAAGGGTTACCCTCGGCTCCTTTGTCGTTGAAGACCAAACAACAGCAGAGCCTTTCATAATGGACCACCTGTAGCCGGGGTTGGCAACGCCCACTGCAGCGCCGGTGATGGGCGAGCGCAGTATCAGCGGGTCCTCGATGCTTGCGCCGCCAATCCCGGGGTAAATGCTCGAGGCTGTCGCAAGGCTTGAGTTTGTGACAAGTATCTGGACCGCCTGGCTGTCGCAGAGATCCTCCTCGTCGCACACTTCCACCCTGACTGTGTGCACGCCCATGTCCTGGGGCGTTGCCGTGTAGGATGCCTTTCGCATAGTGTCCCTGTAAAGCTGTGAAGAAGTCCAGGCAAGGGGCGCCTGGTCAACCTCTTTTGTGTACTGCTTCTCATGCACAGGGCAGCCGCCTTTCGGGCAGTCGAAATAGGCGTCAGAGTCCTGCTTCCACCCGTAATAGTGGTAGAACGCGTCCATGTAGCTGTCCCTGTTGTGCTGGTCCTCATCAGGGTCAAACCCCTTTGGGTCAATCACAATCTGTGCGCCGACGGGCACGATTATGTCGAAGTTGTGCGACCCGGTTTCCTCCCGGATTAGGTCAAGCGCAGGTATTCTGTTTTCAACTGCTGCCGCAAACACAAAGGCTTCGCCGTCAATTTGGCTGTATGTATCCGTAATTATGAACAGGTCGTCGTAGCTGCCCTCGCTGCACAGCCCGGTGCCCAGGCACACGTTTGCAAGCTTCCTTACCTCCATGCCGGCTTTCTTGCACGGCGAATTTGCTGTTTCGCCCAGGCAGTCGCTGAGCGCTGAGGCGTCAAGGACCATGTTGAAAAAGATGTTGTTGCTCTCATGTATGGCAACATGGCTTGCCAGCTCGTGGATCTTCTTGTAGCGGACATCAAGCGACGCATGAACATCGTCAAGCATTATTTTCCTTTTGTCATTGTCGACTGAAATTTCCAGCGGGACGCTTGCAACTGCATCAACGTCCGTCTCGCCGAATGTGACAGTAACAGAGACATTTCCAAGGACGTAGTCCCTGCTTTCGCGGGCCATGCACTTTTTTATAAGGGACTCCATGTAGCTTTCCAGGTATTCCTGCACAGAATTGTGGTCGGCCCTGATGTTCAGGTCGTAGGACTCGCATGATACGCTCTCTGAATAGTTCCTGCTGTTCGCGCCAAAGGAGTCGCATAGAGGAACAATTGGGCTCTGCGGGAAGTTGCCCAGGGGGTTTATGTATGGCCCGTAAACCTTGGGGTCCTCAGCGAGCTTCACAGGACCGTACGGGTAAAATGGCACTTCCGGGTGGTTGGCAGTCCCCAGGACCGGCTTTGTTATCAGGTAGCTTACATTGTAAAGGGTCCTTCCCGCCCGGTAAGGCAGGACATAGCGCCCGTAGCCATATCCCTGCCCGGGACCAAGGAACCGCCTTGCGCCCTCAGCCTGAAAATTGTATATTGCCCCGCCCTGCATTCCTGACATCACGAGCGCGTCCTTTAGCGCCTGGCGCGTACACGACTGTGCATATGTGTGGTACTTTTTCCGGGCATCCTCATCCTGCGGCGGCCGGAGTGCCCCGGGCGTATCTGCAAAATATACAGCCGCCGCAAGGACAGCCACCATGATAAGGCCGATGAAGAAAAAGGCAGATACCTGCGAGCGCATCTTACCCATACCTGAGCTCGGCAGTCAGGTCTGTCCAGAGGCTAAAAGAGTCGTCCACCCGCTTGTCAAAGACAAACACCTTTGTCCCGGACTCGCCGCAGTAGGCCTCGGGATATGCGTTCGCCACCTGGCTGCACCCGATATCAAGGCCGTCGTAAATCACGCCGAGGAAATGCCTGATGCTGTCGCGCTCGTGGTCGTAGAGGTCCTCTATGATTCCAAAAACCTCGTAGGAAGCCCCCCTGGAATAGTACATCCTGTCATAGTGGTTGGCATGCGAGATTGTCTTCATGTTAATAATACCTGTATCGTGAGTTGAGATGTACTGGTAGAGCTCAGCCACTTTTGACTCGAGGACAGAGTTCATCTGCCCGTAGTTGTCGGCAAGAGCAGTTTCTGCTGCAACAGGCTCGTCGCTCCATATAAGCGACTGGGTTTTCTGGTTGTAGTAGTACTGGCCGTTGTCAGACTGGCATCTCCTGTAGGAGCCTGTGCCTGTTGCTGAGCCTGTAAGCGCATTGTTGCAGCTGGCAAGCGAGCTTTCACCAAGCACAACAGGTATGAACCCGCCTGTCAGGTCCATAAGCACCTTGTCTGCGTCCAGAACCAGGGGGTCGTCTGCCGAGTTAAAGGTTGTCCCCATAATAACCCGGCCGCCGTCCAGGAGAACACAGACATTGTTAATATTGGAAATTGCCAGGGGCTCAGGGTAGTTCACGGAATTTTGCGGCCTGTCGCAGAACAGGGTGTACTCGTCGCCCGCAACTGCCATGAGCTGGGTTGCAACAAGCTTTGTCCTGCTTGTCCATTCCCTGCCCTCGCAGAAGTGGTCGCCTGTGAAGAAGTTGCCTATGTTCGTGCAGCCGTTGTATACGTACTTGGCCATGCAGTCGCCGTCCCTGCAGAAGCACTGGTAGTCGTCAAGGCAGTACCACGGGTCGTCTATGTTGTAGTACCAGTCATACTGCATGTCCAAGGGGCCTATCCATTCGCCGTACTGGCATATGTAGACCTTTGAGTTGCTTTTCTTGACAGAATCATATTCTGTGAAGTCCCCTTCATGCAGCTCATACAGCATTGCCTGGCCGACGCATTCTGTCCCTGTCCAGCATGCGTTGGAAAAGCAGCATTCGGTTTCCTGTTTGACGTCTGCGCCGTCCGGAACGCTGCTTGCATGCACTTTCTGCGTTATGTTCTCCAGGCTTGCAGACTGTTTGAAAAGCAGTGTGTCTGTTGCGTACTTGTCGCTGCCCCTGTACCAGGTGTCGTTTGCATATGTGCATACCACGGGGTTCTCAGCGCTTCCCACCACTGTGCACTGCGCAGTGTCAGTAAGCCCCAGCCCGCCCCCGCACTGCAAGAGTTCCCCGTTTAGGTTGTACATGTCGCTCAT
>CAZFZC010000115.1:3316-4283 GCA_964523155.1 uncultured Methanosarcinales archaeon | reverse complement strand
AATGTTCTCGTCGAATTCATAGCCCAGGAGGGCTGCCACAGTGAGTATTGCAAGCGCTGCGCCGGCGCTGGGACCCCCAACCATAACCGAGCCCGAGCGGATAGTGTAGAAAAAGTCCAGGCCCGAGCAGTCTGTTTCAAGGTAGTTGCAGGCTATGCCCTTGGCAAACCTTGTGGAGATCTGCGTGTCGATCTTTGTGAGTGGAAACGTGTCAATGAAAACCCTGCCCCTGCCGGGGGTCACCTCAAGGTACAGGTCTGCAACCATTCCCTCCTGGTCTGCAGTCTCGCTGACTGCAAGGAGCTTCATGTGGTACTCCCTGCCCATTGCAAGAGGCACAAGCACGACAAAGAGGAGAAGCGCAATTCGTCTCATTTGACAGGCCATCTCATTGGCTATATAAATATTTTTTGCGCTGCCGCAGGAACCGGCGCCTTATACCAGGCGGCGGCCCGCAAACACTGTGCATAATCTTTATATAAGCGCCGTTATTACGCCAAGAAGGAGGTGCATATAATGACAAACCAGGTTCAGCCAATATTCATACTGCCGGAGAGCACGCAGCGCTCAACAGGCAGGAGCGCTCAGCAGAACAACATTGCAGCTGCCAAAATGGTGGCAGAGACTATCCGCACAACCCTCGGCCCAAAGGGTATGGACAAGATGCTCGTTGACAGCCTTGGGGACGTTGTTGTGACAAACGACGGCGTTACCATACTCAAGGAGATGACTATAGAGCACCCAAGCGCAAAAATGATAGTTGAGGTCGCAAAAACCCAGGAGGACGAGGTCGGCGACGGGACAACGACTGCTGTTGTGCTTGCAGGCGAGCTCCTGAAACGTGCAGAGGAGCTGCTCGAGCAGAACATCCACCCGACAGTCATTGCCCGCGGCTACCGCATGGCAACAGAAAAGGCGCAGCAGGTTCTCAGGGGCATAAGCCAGCCGGTATCTGCAGGCGACAGGA
>CAZFZC010000115.1:2545-3306 GCA_964523155.1 uncultured Methanosarcinales archaeon | reverse complement strand
GAAGGCGCTCTTGCATATTGCCAGGACAGCAATGACAGGCAAGGGCGCAGAGAGCGCAAAGGAAAAGCTTGCAGACCTCGCTGTCTCAGCAGTCCTTCTTGTTATGGAGAAAACAGGTGAGAAGGTTCAGGTAAGCCTTGACGACATCAAAATCGAGAAAAAAGTCGGTGCATCCTATGACGACAGTGAGCTTGTCAGGGGGATTGTAATTGACAAGGAAAGGGTGCACAGCCAGATGCCAAAATCTGTGCCAAACGCAAAAATTGCCCTGGTTGACTCTGCAATTGAGATAAAGAACACAGAGATTGACGCAAAAATCCAGATAACAGACCCTGCGCAGCTGCACTCCTTCCTGTCCCAGGAGGACCAGATGCTAAAGGCGATGGTGGACAAGATTGTGAAATCCGGGGCAAACGTGCTTTTGTGCCAGAAGGGCATTGACGACCTTGCCCAGCACTACCTGGCCAAGAGGGGTGTCTTTGCGGTTCGCAGGGTGAAGAAGAGCGACATGGAAAAGCTTGCCCGGGCCACTGCCGGGAAGGTTGTAACAAACCTTGATGACCTTTCGTCTTCTGACCTTGGCAGGGCAGGCGAGGTTGTGGAGACAAAGGTGGGCGACGAGAACATGGTGTATGTCCAGGAATGCCGCAACCCCAAGTCCGTCACCCTGCTTGTCCGGGGCGGGACAGAGCATGTTGTTGACGAAATAAAGCGTGCAATGGAGGATGCAGTGGGCGACCTTGCAAGCGCGGTTTCCAGCG
>CAZFZC010000115.1:0-2535 GCA_964523155.1 uncultured Methanosarcinales archaeon | reverse complement strand
TATACAAGTTTTCCGACACGCATTCAGGCAGGGAACAGCTGGCAGTCCGCGCATTTGCCCAGAGCATGGAAATTATACCGCGGACCCTGGCAGAAAACGCCGGGCTGGACCCGATTGACGTTCTCACTGACCTCAAGGCTGCGCACGACCAGGGCAAGAAATGGGCAGGCATAAACGTGTTCACCGGCAAAACAATGGATGCGTGGAAGGAGGGTGTCATTGAGCCGCTTCGCATAAAGACACAGGCGCTTTCAAGCGCAAGCGAAGTCGCTATCATGATACTGCGAATTGACGACGTCATTTCAAGCGGCCCTGCGCAGGAAAAAGAGCCCCAGCAGCAGATGCCCATGTAATGGCAGTCCTGACTTTGCTTTATTCGCCGCGCTGCCCTGCCTGCATTCGCGCGCACAGAAGCCTGGAAGGCTTCAGGCACGAAGGGGTCCGGGTGGAAAGGCTTGATGTGGGCACGAGAGAGGGCAGGGACAGGTTTCTTAGGCACAGGGCGTCAAGAGTTCCAACATATATTATCAGCGGCCCGGGGGTTTCGGGCTATATCGGGCTATCAGGCCTGCAGTCAGGAAAGACCCTGCGCAGGTATCTGAGTATGGCACTTAATGGCTGAGTCCGTAAGGGTGGCCTGGCAGCTTTATCATCCTGTGCGCGTTTCGCGCTGCTCAAGCGCGCGGGAAAAAAGGTGCCGGTGACGGGATCCTCACATAAGGAGTATCCTTATCATCCTGTGCGCGTTTCGCGCTGCTCAAGCGCGCGGGAAAAAAGGTGCCGGTGACGGGATCTGAACCCGCGGCCTCCAGATTTCTGACCAGAGCTGTTCATCGGCTGCTGCCTCGTCACTCATAAGCTATGAGTCTGGCGCTCTAACCAGGCTGAGCTACACCGGCATGGCAATGCAAAAAAGCAGGGTTTTTATAAAGGTTTCTCCAAAATATTTATAAATCCGCCTGATGCCTGCCACATGCATGACAAAGAGCTGGCTCCTGCCAAAGGTTGGCAGCTGGAGCTTCATATTCGGCTTTTGCATAGCTGTTGTATCCGCATTCTTCGGCTCATCCGACGCGATTGTCTCTGTGCTCGTGATGCTTGGAATCATTGTCGGGCTGCTTAACATTACAGGCGAAAAGGCCATAACCTTTCTGCTTACAACAGCTGCAATGGTTGTCATAAGCAGCATGGGCACGCCTGTAACAGCGTCAGTTTTCGGCGGGCTTTTCGGCAGAATGCTCAACAACCTGATAATATTCATAATTCCTGCGTCAATGATTGTCGGCCTGCGAGCTATCCTGACCCTTGCCTACAAGAAGTGAGCGGACTGCTGCAGATATTTTTCCTGCGCCCCCTTCCTTGTATTTCTTGCCCGGCCAAAGCCTCAGGCCGTCGTCGGCAAAACGGGGGACTATGTGGAAGTGCGCATGCGGCACCACCTGGCCTGCAGCAGGGTAATTGTTAATCAGGATATTGAACCCCGGGGCGCCGGTTGCGCCCATAACCGCCCTTGCCACGTGGGGCAGAACCTCTGATATTCTTGCCACAACACCTGCCGGGATGTCAAGAATGGTCTCATAGTGCTCCTTGGGTATAACAAGAGTATGGCCGGGGTTGACAGGCATTATGTCAAGAAATGCCAGCACCTCTCTGTCCTCATAAACAGTGTCTGACGGAATTTTGCCCTTGACAATCTGGCAGAATATGCACATGCATAGAAGGTCAGCCCGCCTGCTTAATAAATCTTTGTAAAAGGGCCAAACAGCAAATAATTTATAATGCCGGCAGTTTGCAGTCTGCAATGTTTTCGCGCAGGGAGGTTATTGACCTGGCCAAGAGCACGCTCTTGCTGGGAATTGCATTCTCGGTCCTGTTCTCAGGGTTTAGAGGATTTATAGGGGGCCTTGCGGAGTCGCTGCTTGTTGTGGCTTTTGCCTTCCTGGCGCATGAGCTGGCGCACAAGCTGGCAGCGCAGCACTTTGGCTGCCGCGCAGAGTACAGGAGCAACGACACCATGCTGCTTTTCGCAGTGCTTTTCTCTTTCTTCGGTTTCATATTTGCAGCTCCTGGCGCAGTCTGGATATCAGGGCGCCCAGGCGTCAGGGAAAACGGAATAATATCCCTGGCAGGGCCGCTTACAAACATTGTGGTTGCCTTTGCGCTTACTGGTGTCTTTGCCAGGGCAGCGCTTGTCAGTGCGTGGATTGGCCTTTTCAACCTCATACCCTTGATAAACTTTGACGGCAGGAAAGTCCTTGCCTGGTCAAAGCCCGCATACTTTGCAGTGCTCCTGTCCGGCATTGCAGCTGTCCTCATGCAATGAGTGAAGCGCCGTTGGCCAAAAACACAGCCCTGCCCGTGAAACGCAGAAAACCTACAGCCTGCAAAAAATGCTTTATAAATGGCAGGCACCCTACCCAAAGATTTATATAGTTGGCCTTACTAAATTTAAAAAAAATGGGGCAGCAGGAAGTATACAATTTTCTGAAGCAGAACAGGAACAAATGGTTCACTTCCAAGGAGATAAGTAAGGAG
>CAZFZC010000114.1:0-4315 GCA_964523155.1 uncultured Methanosarcinales archaeon | reverse complement strand
GGTAGAACCACTCTCTCCAGGGAGGTCCCCGTGTTCTACGCCACCAGGATCGACGCTACGGCTTCATAATAACAAGCTTCATGGGCATTGTTGCAATACTCTTCGGCCTGTACATGAAGACAGACCAGGAAGTAGTTGAGTGGGTGTATTCAGGAATCCTGATAGGCGGAATCATCAGCGTCTTCATCGGCACAATGATGTATTTTGGGGACATGAACCGCTTTGCAAAGCCCATTGTCCTGTTCTTTGAGATAGCCTTGGTGGTGTGGATAGCTGTCAAGACAAGCAGAAGACCCTGACGAAAACTATATATACTACCACTTTTCTTAAATGACAATGCTAAGTTTTGTGCAAAGGCTCCTAAACAGGCTTCTAAAAGACCTTTTCCGCAAGAAAAAGCACCTGAAAATCGGCCTCTACGGCCCGCCAAACGGCGGGAAGACAACGCTTGCAAACAGGATATGCAAGGACTGGCTTGGCGAGGACATGGGCACCGTATCCTCAGTTCCGCACGAGACGAGAGAGATACAGATTAAGGAGCAGGTGTCCATAAAGAGCAAGGGCAGGGAGCTGACATTCAGCCTTGTTGACACGCCGGGAATTGCTACCAAGGTGGATTATGAGGACTTTCTCAAGTCCGGCCTGAAGGAAAAAGATGCCAAGAAGCGGGCAAAGGAGGCGACAAAGGGGATAATTGACGCAATCAAGTGGCTTGATGACATGGACCTTGTGGTTGTGGTTCTTGACGCAACCCTCGACCCCTACAGCCAGGTGAATATTACAATCGTAGGAAACCTCCAGGCGCGAAACATACCCGTGCTGCTGGTTGCAAACAAGGTTGACCTGAAGAAGGCCGACATGAAGCGGATTTCGGCTGCCTTCCCTCAGTATGATGTAGTGGGAATCAGCGCGAAGTACGGCCATAATCTGGACAATTTCTACGAATCGCTGTTCAAGGTGGCATACGGATGATAACCCTGCAGTTTGTGCCCTATTTTGAGGTTGCAGACCTGCCCTCGGCCAAGAAAGTCAAGAAGCTGCTCTCAATTGTTAGGGAGGACAAGATTATCCTGCTTGAAGGCAGGCTTTCGAAGCAGGAGGAGACCGAGCTAATCAAGAAGACCATGGAGCTAATTGATGACAAGTTCAAGGGAATCGAGCTTGGGGTGATATACCCGGACAAGAAGGATGCGGATTTCTTCTTTCGGCTCAAGAAGAACCTTATAAATATGCTGCTTGGCGACAGGCACGGGCTCACCATAATCGGGCCTGCAACAATCGTCAAGGAAATAAAGCAGGACCCTGACAAGATACAGCTGTACACTGAGGCCAAGAAATAACTTTATATATTCAGGAGATTTCTTTTTTGGCATGCCACACAGATGCGTCCGATGCGGGAAGTTCTACGATGACGGTTCAAAGGAGATACTCAAAGGCTGCTCCTGCGGGGCAAGGCTGTTTTTTTATATCAAGAAAGCGGCGTTTGAGCAGGCAGACGAGATTATCGAGAACCTGTCTGTTCAGGAGAAAAAGCAGATTGAAAACGACGTTTACGACATTATGGGCGTCCAGAAGCAGGAGGAGGCGCCAATTGTCCTTGACCTTGAGTCAATAAAGATAAAGAAGCCCGGCAAGTTCGAGCTTGACCTTGTCAACCTTTTCAACAAGGACCACCCCCTGGTCTACAAGCTCGAGGAGGGCAAGTACGTCATTGACCTGGCTCAGACGTTCTTTCGCGAGAAATAGCTACTTGTAGAAAATCTCTATCATGTCAAGGTGCCTAAGCTTATGGTCCCTGCCCACCGGCCTCTTTGTCCTGACGTCAACCGCCTTGATAAACCCCCTGCCAAAGTCCGAGTGAATCCTGTAGGCAAAGTCTATGGCAGTTGAGCCCGGCGGCATCAGGTAGCAGTCCCTCAGCACGTTTCCCTCCGAGTCCTGGAGCTTGCCCACGCCTGCCGGAAACACGGCGATATGCCCAAGCAGCCTGAAAACAGCGTTTTCAAGGGCTTGCTGCACGCCTGCGCCGTAATCATGGATTACGCCCTTAATGAATCCAAGTGCGCTCTTCTGCTTTGGGCTCAGGCTGTCTTCCTTCAGTATGGAAAAGTCGTTCTCGCCGGCAGTGTAGCTGATAAGCCCTTTCTTTGCAGCCTCCTTAAGGGCAAGCTCGCTTTCTGCGCTGCAGGCAGCAAGCATCCTGTCTGAAAAATCCCTTTGTATCCTGGCCCAGTTCTCCTGTCCAGCCTTTGTGTCTATCTTGTTGCAGAGTATAACCATGGGCTTTGTCTTCCTGCGCAGAAGGGTTGCAAGGCCCAAAAGCTCGTCATCGCTCCAGCCGGAGGGTTTCTTCTCAAGGATTTTGAGCCCGGCAGCGCACTCTTTCACCATTTCCTCTGTCACGCGCAGCCCGGACAGTTGCTTTCCAAGCGCGCGCTCAACAGGGTTTTGCTCCTGCTGGACTGTGCGCGCAAACTTCTCCCACCCGCGCCTGATTATGCCAAAGTACCACATGTCAAGCTCCCTTTCAAGAAACAGTATGTCATTTGCCGGATCATGCGTTCCCGGGGGAACAGCCTCTCCCTTTTCGTTTGTTGCGCCTGAAATGTCAACAACATGGATAAGCGCGTGGGCCTGGCGCAGGTCGTCAAGGAACTGGTTGCCCATGCCCCTGCCCTCGTGTGCCCCCGGGACCAGGCCTGCAACATCCATCACCTGGACAGGCACAAACCTCCAGTCTCCATGCACAAAGCCTTCCCTGGGGCTGCAGCACAGCCCGAATTCTCGGCATACAGCCTGTACCCTGACATAGCCAACCCCTGTATTGGGCTTGACAGTCACAAACGGGTAGGGGCCTATGTCAACATCGGCAAGAGTCATGGACTTAAACACAGTGCTCTTGCCTGATGAGGGCTTTCCCACAAGGCCGATTAGCATGTGAGCCCTGGTTTTCTCCTGTATATAAAATAGTTGCCGAAAGATTTAAAAAAACAGTTTTGCAGCAAAATGGCAATGGACATCTTTGTGGCAAAGGCGGAGGTCAAGAGCACGAGCGTATTTCAGGCGCAGATGCTTTATATTGACCTGCATGACTGGCTGGTTGAGAACGGCTATGCGCCAGCAATCGACCCGGAATTTCCCGAGAAGCTTGTCTGGGAGTCCAGGCAGCAGAACGGCACCCGCGAGTTCTGGGTGTGGTGGCGGCCGACAAAGGTAATTGAGGGCAACAGGTTCTGGCGGCGGGTGATAAACATTGATTTCCACGGCGTTCGCATGAGCAAGGTTGAGCTAATGCACCAGGGCAAGAAAATAACTGCAGACAAGGGGAAGCTTGAGCTGCTTCTGCAGGCTAAGCTTGAGATAGACGTTGGCGGGCTGTGGAAGAAAAGCTGGCTTGAGCCTTTTCTTGAGCCGTTCTGGAAGCGGATTTACCGCAAGGAGATTGACATGTACAAAGAGGAAGTAATGAACGACATGAGGGTTATCCAGGACATAGGCAGGCGCTTTTTCGGCCTGGGGCAGTTCTCGGTTGACAAGCAGAGCTACATGCCAACCAAGGGATTTGTTGAGAAAGAGTACTGAAAAACCAAAAAACCCTAAAGCTTTTTAAATAATCCCTCTTTCTTGGCGCAGGCGGGAAATTCCTTCGGAAGTCGCGTACACAGTATGGAAACCCTGCCTCCGTAGCATAGAGTCTGTTGCGGCCAAATTTTTACAAAAAATTTGATAAAAAGAGGTGGGTTGACCATTCGGTCAAGCCCACACAGTATGGAAACCCTGCCTCCGTAGCATAGTAGCTATTGCGGCGGACTTGTAATCCGCAGGTCGAGGGTGCAACTCCCTCCGGAGGCTTCCATATTTTTCTACGAAAAGTATTACCTACGCCTCCATCGAATAGGGGCTTTGGCCTTCTGAATAGCTTTCCTTGGAGGCTTGTTTTTTGTAAGAAGATTAGAAATATTTAAATACTATTTGTTACTTTCTTAACGATATGGTTAAAAAATTACCGAATTATCATGTTCTCAGACCGTTCCTTAGTAAACCGTTGGACAGTCTCCATTTAGCAGCAATTTCAAGAGAACTGGGCCTGCCTCACCCAACTATCCGGATTTGGCTGGAAAAATTTGTAGAAATCGGTGTCTTGAAAAAGAAGATAAAAGGAAAGATGACTGAATATAAATTAAATCTCGAACATCAGAATATTGTTGATAATCTTACAGTTACTGAGAAACTCATACTGATTGAAAAATGTGAAGATTCTCTGGTTCTTAGAGAAACTGTCAACCACATAATGCAGAATTCGGACAGGAGCCTC
>CAZFZC010000113.1:0-4376 GCA_964523155.1 uncultured Methanosarcinales archaeon | reverse complement strand
AATGGACAATTCTGCTGACGTCACAATGACAGGCGAGGCAACATCCAATAATTTCGGCACGTCAGTCGGCGCTGGAGACTTCAACAATGACGGCTATGAAGACGCGATTGTCGGCGCGTATTATTATTCATCAGGTACAGGCCGCGCCTACATCTATTTCATGCCCTACTGGAACATGAGCTATGATGAGTTTGCCGGCTACCCCCATACGCCTGTGTTTAATACTGACACAGAGGATAAGACACTTGCCAACCTCACTCTGCAGAACCAGCATGGCAGCATATACTTCCACAACAGCTCGCTCTTTGGCACTGAGAACCTCTCCCGCGCAGTGGAGATCTCAGACAGGTTCGTGTTTGTCAATTCCAGCGAGGTTTTGGGGCTAAACTACAGCTCAACAGTGACAATCAACAGGATTGCAGGCATCAGCAGCCCGGTGCTCTACAGGGACAGCGCGCCCTGCACAGACTGCGAAATCATATCATGGGACAGAAAGTCCGGACGGCTTGTCTTCAATGTCACAGGCTGGTCAAACTACACCTGGGCTGAGGAAAACCAGTCGAAAGTGCAGAACAACGGAACAACGAACGCCTCAGTCCGGATACTGCTGCAGGTGCAGAAGTGGAACGGCACTGCCTGGAACCAGTCCTGGACACTCCACAACCAAAGCCATGACATAAACATCTCATCTTATATCAAGTTTGACCAGTATTTCAACGGCAAATGGAACACTTCAGCAAACGGCACCGGCGACGGCTGGTACAGGGCTTATGCTGCTGCGACTGACAACAGCGGCACAGTGCTTGAAAACATTGACGGAAAGCTTCTGGAATCAGGCCACAACTTCAGCATCGAGACAAGCCCTGTAAGCTTAACTCTGCACGAACCGGCCAACCAGTCAGCCTTCACCTACCTGCCGATAAACTTCAACTGGACTGCAACTGACGATGGCGATATGAGCCTGACGTGCGACTTTTACCTTGACACCTACCTCTACGAGCAGGACATAGTCAGCCCGAATAACACAGTCACTAATTACAGCCTGGCAGGCATAAACGAAGGCTGGCACTCCTGGCACGTCTACTGCTTTGACGAGGCGATGAACACTAACACGAGCGGGACGCGCGCGTTCTTCTACGACAACACAACACCGGAAGTCACACTGTATAACCCAATCAACAATACACGCTACAAGCATGAGAACATCACGTTCTACTACAAAGTGACTGACAACCTCGGAATAAAGAACTGCTCGCTCTACACAAACCTAACCGGCTGGAGCGCAAACTTGACAAACACGTCAGTCCAGAACAACACAGAAAGCACCTTCATCATAGAAAACCTTGCAAACGGGACCATATTCACCTGGAACATACTCTGCTTTGACAACGCCAGCAACGCAGACTGGGGCGAGAACAGGACGCTTGAGATTGACTACATAAACTGGAACGTATCGCTTAAGGCGCCATCAGACAACACCCTCTACAGGAAAGACTCAGTTGGCATAAACTTCACCTTCCTAGTCAGGGACAACTACCCGACAGACACAGTCACCTGCAACCTCTCGATTAATGATATTGAGAACGTGACAGGAATAGACGCAGACATTAATGCAAACAACACAGAAACAGTCACGTTCACAACGCCTGGCGCATACAACTGGACAGTTCTCTGCCTGAACGAGGACGAGGGCGAAATCTCCGGGATGACCTGGCGCTTCAGCATCACAAGCTTCCCGCCGGAAATCACATCAGTCCAGGTTACTGAGCCCAGCTACAGGAACACAAGCATCAACTGCACTGCAACAGCAGTTGACAACGAGTCAGCGGCAGTAAACATAACATTCACATGGTACGTCAACGGCACCTACAACTCATCCTGGGACACAAACAGGCAGTGCATAAACAACACTGCCTGCCACACCACAAGCTACCCGACAGGCATTCCCAAGCACACGAACATGACATGCCGCGCGAGGGCGTATGACACAGTCTACTACAGCTCGTGGGAAAACGAGAGCATCGAGGTGCAAAACAGCATCCCGACAGCTGTAAGTCTTCATCTACCGGTACACAACTCGACAACCATCAACCGGACGCCGTTCTTCAACTGGAGCGAGTCAGCCGACGCGGACCCAGACCCCACCTGGTACCGCCTCATTGTTGACGACACTCCCACGTTTGACTTCCCTGAGATAAACGTAACAGTATCAACAGCAAACTACACGCCCGCAGATGAGCTTGCAAGCGCAGACTACTACTGGTTTGTCCAGCCCTACGACAACGAGGAATGGGGACTTAACTCAAGCTACAACAATTTCACAGTTATCTCAGCGGTCATAATCAGCCTGCCGAACAGCTCGGTAGACTTTGGCCCACTCTCCCCGTCGCAGACAGAGGACACAACAGACGACACACCTTACCCGTTTGTGGTCCAGAACGACGGAAACGTGATGATTGACGTAAGGGTAAACTCATCAGACCTCTGGCAGGCAAGGCCTTTGGGAACCCACTTCTTCCAGATAAAGGCAAACTTCTCTGAACAGGGCTCGTTCAACTGGTCTGGTTCAGAGACAGACTGGGTCAACGTGAGCAACGCGACTAAGCTGATAGACTACATGAACTATTCGAACGCAAACGACTCTGCGAGGCTTGACATAGCTATAACCGTGCCTGATGATGAGCCTTCAGAGAGCAAGCAGGCAACAGTCAATGTTTACGCGGTGGAATCATGAGAAAGGCGCTCTACCTCTTAATGATGGTCATCTGCGCAGCAGGCGCCCTTTCGCTTGGCATAGCGCCCGGGACGATTGAGGTCTCAGCAGACAGGACAGAAAAAATCTACATAATAAACAACGAGCGCAAGGACATTGACGTGCTTGTGTACGCGCAGGGCGAAGGTGCAGAGAACATCGTGCTTTCGGATGCGCTTGTTCGGCTGAGCAGCGCAAGGGAGACAGAGGAAATCACCGCCCGCCTTACCCTGCCTGAGGCGCCGGGAAGGCACGAGGTGCAGCTTGTTGCAATAGAGGTTCCAGAGGTAAAATCGGGCAAGACTGTTGTTGCGGCGCGCCAGGCTGTGGCGTCACGGATAATTATGAATACGCCTGTTCCCGGCACCTATGCACAGGCCCTGCTCTCTGCAGGCGATGCAGGGGCTGGCGAGCCTGTGCATTTTGCAGTCAAGATTCGCAACCTGGGCACGCAGGGCATAAAAAGCGCCAGGGGAAGGATTGACATATTCGGGCCAACGAACGAGATAATCGCAACCCTGGCAACAGACGAGAAAGGCATAGCGCCGGGGGAGATGCGCGAGCTTGTCGCAACGTACCAGAACGGCCTGGCACAGGGCAGGTACTTTGCCAGGGCGCTTGTCACGTATGACGGAAAGGAGGCAGGTGCCGAAACAGTGTTTGACATTGGCGGGGTGCTCGTGTCCATACAGGGCGTGTATGTGGACAAGTTCAGGCTGGGCGAGATTGCCAGGTTCACCATAGTGGTTGAAAGCAAATGGAACGATGTGATACCGGACGTGTTTGCCGACCTTGTTGTCAGGGATTTTCGGGGAGGCCAGCTCACAAGGTTCATGACTGCCGAGGCTGACCTGGCGCCCGGGCAAAAAGAAGTTCTTGAGGCATACTGGGACACTGACGGCCTGTCCAGCGGCGTATACAGCGCGACGGTGACCGCGCACTTCCTGGGAAACAGCCTGGCAAAGGATATGGCACTTGACGTGAAAGATGACGCGATAGACATAGACTTTTCGCCCACAGGCCTTGTCCTGGCACAGGAGGACAAGAGCTCAAGGACACTAACGTTCATAGCGATGCTTGTCATCGCATCGATAATAGTAAGCATTGTGCTCATGAGGAGGAAGCGTGATAGATGAACTGAGGGAGATACTGCTGGAGATAGAGGCAAGGACCGGCCTGACACCAGAGCAGGCACTAGTAAGCCTCAGGAAGAGCCAGGCATACATACCCCTAAATGCCTTCAGCGCGAGGCTTGGAATACTTGAGGCGGCAGTAAAATACCTTCACGAGAACAGGGGCATGAGGTTTTGCGAAATCTCCCGCACCATTGGCCGCGACCAGCGCACTGTCTGGGCAAGCTATGCAAATGCAGTGAGGAAGATGCCCCGGCCAATAGGGGAGCCGCATGGCATAATGGTTCCGGCGGAAATCCTGAGGAAGGGGGCGCCGCTGCAGGCGCTTGTAGAATACTGCCGGGACACGCTTAATATGCGATACTGCAGGATTGCGCATATAATCAGGAGGGATGCAAGGGTAATATGGGCAAGTGCAAACAGGTGAAGAAAGAGGCAAGGGTTATAGGGATTGACGATGTGAGCTTTGAGAAGTTCAGCGACAGGAGCAC
>CAZFZC010000112.1:0-4376 GCA_964523155.1 uncultured Methanosarcinales archaeon | reverse complement strand
CCTCATTGAGGCCGGAAGCTCGATGTGCTTGAGGTCCACGCTTTGCACCTTTATGCCCCAGGGGTCTGTTGCAGCATCAACAAGCTGGCGGATTCTCTTGGATATGCTGTCGCGCTTTGAGAGCAGCTCATCCAGGGTGACTTCCCCGACAACATCTCGCATGGTTGTCTGGGCAAGCTGGCTTGTGGCATACATATACTCCTCAACCCTGATTACTGCCTTCTGCGCCTCGATAACCCTGTAGTACAGAACAGCATTTACATTGACTGAAACATTGTCCTTGGTGATGCAGTCCTGGTCAGGAACATCAATAACCCTGGTACGAAGGTCTATTTTCTGCCATTTCTGGATAACCGGAACAACAATTCGCAGACCGGGATTCCTTATCCCTGTGAATTTGCCGAGGGTAAACACAACCCCCCGCTGGTATTGATAGACTATCTTAAGGGACGCAAGCAGCACAACAACAGCTGCAAAGAGCAAGTTTGAAAACAGCGACATATTATCACCCCGCATACTGACAAGCCGGAATGTGTTTATATATTTTTTGCCGGTATGCGCTTTCTCTGCCTGGTATTTTTGCATCTGCCCTGAAAACCCGGCGGATTCTGCGATGCTTTTCCGGACAGCCTGCGCAAAAGCCGGAAGTCCTGCGCTCTTTAGGCCCAAATATCCAAAAACTCCCTGACAAAGCTTATTTTTATGTGTGGTTTTACTGCCGGGTATGGCATACAAACAAATCGATCCGGACTTAGAGGCTGTTCTTCTTCAAGAAGAAAGTGAAAATGGCGGCAGCAGAGCACAGCCAGCAGGCGGCGTTGAAGTCGGCCATGCAGTCGGCAAAGTCAGTTTCCCGGGCAACCAGATAACAGAATCCTACAAGACGCACAAGAAGGAAATGCTAAACCTCATGAAGGAAGATAAAGAGTACAGGACACTTGTGATGAAGGAAGCTCAGGGATTAGTCGGCCAGATGAAAATTTTCTACTATCGTTTTTTTCATCCTAAAGACGACTATGTGCCAAAGATGAGCGAAATACTGCAGAAGGAAAACCAGAAACTCGGCAAATACATAATGGATATGGAGAAAATTGTATCCGGCATGTTCGAGCAGCATGATTCGCTTTTCAGCTTTATGGAAAACTGTGTAGATAAGAAGCTTGATGCGCGCCTGGAAGCAGATTCTGCATACAGAACGCAATTGGAAAAGGGTAGGATTGTGGCAAAGATTAAAAAGCACATTGCTACAGGAGGCTACAGCCCACAGGACATGGCCCGTCTTGAGAAAAACATGCTTCGTGCAGAACATGCTGTTGCAAGGGCTGGACTTTCGCTTTCAAAAAACAGCTATCGGATGCATGTGTATGACAAGCAAAATGAGGTGGTTTCCAAAGAATCCAAGCACCTGGCCTCAATAATCGACAATGCAGACATATGGCTCAGCCAGGCTACTGCTCTTTGCGAACTCGTTCAGGAGACCAAGCGAGTTTACGATGCTGTGCCTGAGGTCGAATGGAAGAAAAAGCAGATGAGTGAAGTCTTAGAAAGGCTCCATACAATAACTGTCGGATACAGGAACATAGTCGAAAAGATCGCAGTCCTATCAGACAGGATGAAGCCTTCTGTGGACTACAGGCCACCTGAAGAATACAGGTCCGCTCCTGACAGGCAAGGATAAGACCGCCTGAATACAGGATACCTCAGCAATCGGAGAGGAATCGCGGGAAGGACTTGGGTAAAGCAGACTACTTAAATACTGGCATCCGCTGGGAAGAGGGTGGTTTCTTCAGGTGCTTGAAGATAAAATTTAAAAACTATGACTTGCCAGAACGAGGCAGTGGATGTCTGTCCGGTCAACTGTATCACAGGCCAGGGAGGCGCTTCCATTTGATTGTAGCAGGAGGCTTTGCGGTAAAATGCAGGTTACACAAGAAAATTCTAAGGCAGCGATTGATTACTACAACACACTCAGTGATAGAGAGTTGTCTGCCCAAGCAAGACTCGCAAGACTTTACAGACAAATAAATGCAGTAGGTAAGAACGAGACACCAAGAGGCATATTTCGAAAAAGGAAGGCCCGACTCCAAAAGAATGAAAAATTCTCAGAACTCCAGCTAGAAGTAGTCAAGGCTCAGGCCGAGATTTATGAATCCAGGAGAAAAAAGAACGAGCTTGAGCCTTTCTTGAATGACATGGGCTTGACTCCAGTACCAAAGAATAATATGAACAATGCAAAGGACAGCCCCCTTGATAGAACAGAACCCTTCGGCAGAATTCTAGAAACCAAGAGGGGTTTTGAAAAGATACAGCAAGAATATGAAAAGGAAAAATCAGAAATATTGTCAAGGCGTGCTCCTGAAAGCGAGTATCTGAGAGAAAAGGAGCAGCTACGCAGGCAAAAAGCTCTCTTTAACCTCAGGTACAACACACATCTGCTTCTCAGGAACACAATCAGGAGAGCGGGTGGCACGCAACCAGGTTACAATAAGGCACAAATCACCTCTTCTGAGAGAAGCGAGCCTACCGAAGATAAGAAGACAGAAGGCACTGAACATCTGACCAAGGCAACAGACAGGAAATCCAAACATAGAGCAAAGACAGTCCCTTATCATCTAAGAACAGAAACCTCGACAGCACATCCAAGCAGTGTTTCAACCGATAAAAAGAAAAGGGCTTCCCTAGACGTTCAGGTGCAAAGTCTCGTCCAGAAGTACAGCGTGTTCTTCACAAATATGGGGAGTTTCCAAAAAGAAGCATCTTTTAGGGCGTACAGGCAGGCTGCAGAATATGTCGGACAAAACAGCCACCTGAAAGCGGAGATTGAAAAGGTTGCAAGCCTGAAGAAGGAGGCTATTGAAGACGCCTGTTGCAGCGGACAAACCAAGGATCTTCTGAACCTCATGAGACACTACCTTACGCTTGATGAAATCGCAGGAGAGCAGGATAACAATACAGGAGGCATCGGGATAGAAAAGCATTGCAGCCCAGATAAGAACACAGCAGTTACGCCCCCAGAAGACCTCAAGGCATTCATGGCGTACAGAAACGACAACCCGCTCAAGAGCTACAACAGCATAGCCAACTCTTCATATTTCCCATGGATAAGAAAGGGAGAAGATGTGAAGGAGACAATCAAAAAGGCTGTAGAATCAGGTCTGCAGCTCAAGAGATACGATAACAACATTGCGCCTGATGCTATGAAGGAAGAGATGGTTGTCAGGTACTGCACTGACTACACTGCATCACTTGAGCATATTGCTAAAGACATCAGCGAAAAATACAAGGTCAATGTCAGCTCGGCCACAATAAGGAAGTATGCAAGGAAGAAGCTTGGAAGCAGACTCACAAGAGTTGGCAGGAAGGCTGAAAGGGCCCTATGCAATTTCCGGAATTTAGGAAACTCCTACCATCGGGGATGAACAACTCCGAAATTCCAAGCAATATACTGGAAATTCTTGCATCTTCTGAAAAAGTCCTACATAAAGATATACAAAAGCCACTTATATATTGCCGGCCTATCTCCTTAGATGATGAATCATAAGCAGGACATCGAGAACAACAAACAGCTTCTGAAAGAATACAGGAAGAATCTCTCAGAAAAGAAAAAAGTTTTGGACCTAAGGGAGGAAGTCCTTGACTACAATTACAGGATGGAAAAGGAGTCAATCCGACAGGAGAGAAGAAACACAAAGGAACATCAGAGTAGGCTTGAGGCGCAAACCAAGAACCTCATCTCACAGTACAGAAAGCTAGACAAAGAAGGTGCATCAGATAGGAAATGGTGGCGATACTGGATATATCCAGCAATCACAGTGGGCGCCCTGTATACGGGCTTTTCCTTCCTCCGCCCTTCAGAGCCAAACCAGCCTATCACATCTGTGAGCATTGAAAACAAGGTCAAGACAATAAGAAGGCAGCAACTTAAGCCCAAGCCAGACGGCGGATATGTAGTGTACCTTCCCATGAGCACACCTCACAAGAAGTCCATAACCAAGAAACCCAATGAAGTATCAGCAAACGCCTACCAGGTACCCAAAGCAGCGCTTCAGCCTGATTCTTCAGCAGAGGATTCCCCCAGATTCCACTCAGCGCAGCAACAGGGCAAGTACTCGCCTGAGATAGAAGCGATGCTTGCAGAGCACAGGAAAAACCAGGCTGCAGCACAAGGAGGCACAGCCCCGGGAAAAAGACAGAAAAGAAAACACTGGAGTGACGAACCTACATACAGCATATTACCGGCGCTGCTCGAGAAGAAAATCGAGAAGGAAAAAAAGTCTGCAAGCCATCCCATGCTTGAGATATTTGAGCGCTACGAGGATGAGAGCACAATAAGGGAATTTCGGGTGAATGGGGAAAAATTCAGGTTTCGCTACAAC
>CAZFZC010000111.1:0-4405 GCA_964523155.1 uncultured Methanosarcinales archaeon | reverse complement strand
AGCCGGCCTGTGTTCCATGGGTGCAGACGTCCATCTTGTGGGCCCAATGCCCACCCCTGCAATCGCGCATCTTGTCCGAAGCTTTGCTGCAGATGCAGGAATTGTCATCTCTGCATCGCACAACCCGGCCCAGGACAACGGCATCAAGTTCTTTGACAGCCAGGGGTATAAGCTCCCGGACAAAACCGAGGAAAAGATTGAGGAGCTCGTTCTGGGCAGGGAATTGTCAGCAGAGGGTGTGGCAAGGGTGGGCAAGGCTTACAGGATAGATGATGCCCAGGGAAGGTACATCGAGTTTGCCAAGGGCACAATCGAAAACCAGAGCCTTTCCGGACTCAAAGTGGTTCTTGACTGTGCAAACGGCGCAGCCTACAGGGTGGCTCCGCTCATATTGGGGGAGCTTGGAGCAGAGGTCAAAAGCTTTGCAGTCAAGCCTGACGGAGCAAACATAAACAAGGACTGCGGTTCGCTGAACACAGACATACTGAAGAGCGCAGTCCTCGGCCATTCGGCTGACGTTGGAATGGCGCTGGACGGAGATGCAGACCGCGTGATAATGGTGGATGAGAAAGGATTAATCTTTGACGGCGACCACATCATGGCGGCCCTGGCGCTGGACCAGCAGTCCAGAGGGCTGCTTGCAAAGGACACAGTGGTTGCAACAGTCATGAGCAACATGGCCCTTGAAAGGTTCCTCTCGGACAACGGGATAAGCCTTGTCAGGACGCAGGTCGGCGACAGGTACATTATTGAGGAGATGCGAAGGAAAGGTTACTCGCTGGGCGGAGAGCAGTCAGGCCACATAATACTTGCTGAGAAGAACACCACCGGAGACGGGACAGTTGCTGCGCTCAAGGTTCTTGCTGTCATGGTCAGATGCAAAAAGAAACTCTCAGAGCTGCGCAGCTTTGAGCCCTACCCCCAGCTGCTGGTCAATATACCTGTAAAGGCCAAGAAGCCAATCGAAAAACTGCCTTCGGTTGGCAAAGAGATAAGGGCAGCAGAAAAGCTCCTTGCGGGCAGAGGGAGGGTGCTTGTCCGCTATTCTGGAACAGAGAACAAGTGCAGGGTCATGGTCGAGGCAGAGTCAGGGGACCTGGCCGGCAGCGCAGCTGACATGATAGCTGAAAAGATAAGGGAGGAAATCGGCGCATGAAGGCTGTTGTCTTGTGCGCGGGCAGGGGCACAAGGATGCTGCCCCTTACAAAGAAGACCCATAAGGTGTTGATTGAGGTGCGCAAAAGGCCGTTCCTTTATTATGTCCTTCGCAACCTGCAGAAGGCCGGCTTTGATGACATAGCCCTTGTTGTCGGCTACATGCGCGAGGCTTTTGAGCCGTTTTTGCAAAAGTACGGATTTGCCGCAAGGCTGGTTGTGCAGGATGAGCAGCTTGGCACAGCGCATGCCGTGCTTCAGGCAGAAGGCTTTACCGGCAAAGGTTGCTTTGCAGTGGTGGGCGGCGACACCCTGCTCTCACCTGTTGATTATTCGCAGGCCAAAAGCAGGGATGAGTTCTGCTATGTAACAGGGACAGGGCACAGCCACCCGGAAAAGTACGGTGTAATTGTCGAGGAAAACGGCTTTCTTGTGAGCATGCCTGAAAAGCCGCTTGAGCGCGTGGGCAACATCATAAATGTCGGCCTCTACAAGTTTACGCCTGAAATATACAATGCAATAAGGCATATTAAGAAAAGTCCCCGGGGCGAGTACGAGATAAACGATGCGATAATGCACCTTGCAAAAGACCGCAGGGTCAGGGTCCTGATGCTAAAGGGAAAATGGCGGGATTTTGGCTGCCTCAGGGACATATCTGTCATGGAAAGCCATCTAGGTGAGGTTTATGAGGAAGCTGACTGATAAGGAGCAGGCATTTCTGGAAAGGTGCAGCAACTTCGGCGACTTAGGCGAAATAGAGGTTCCCGAAGGATTTGACCTGGGGGAGTGCGAAATAATCGGCAACATCTTCCGCAGAAAAAACACCATTGGCACAAATACAGTACTCCTTGGCAGCATTTTCCAGGGCGCAGTGATTGACAGATGGGTCAGGGTGGTGAAATCAACTGTTGTCTCAAGCGTCCTTGGCAGGTGCACGGTTGTCAAGAACAACAGCGTTGTAAAGGACACTGTGTGTTCGCCCCTGGCAGTCCCTGTCTTATCTGAAGGCAAAAAGAAAAGCGCGCTTTTCACAGTCCTTATCAACAACAGCCAGCTTGACGGCGACGCAGTCCTTGGCGGAACAGACATGAGAAAGACAAAAAGCAGGGGCGCAAGTGTCTTTGCCTTTGCGCACCTGGGCGAGGGCGAGTTTACGAAAAACATGATACTTGGCACCCAGCCTGACGCAGAAAGCCAGAAGAAGATTGCAAACGTCGCGCATTTTGGCTATTATGGGAAAATGATAATCCTCGGACTTGGGGTTTATGACGGCATGGGCAATATCCCTGACATTAACAGCCCCGGGTTTTACAGGATGTACAGGGACGCCTTCATTGACCGCTACTTTGGGGCCAAAACAGGGGTGAAGTACGAGACAGGCCGCTCGAACATCGGAAGCGGGGCAAGCATGAGCGACTATGACCCGGTAAAGGACACCAAGAGCGGGGCTGTGGTCCTTCTGGCTAGCACAGGAACCGATGTGTCCATACCGCCCTACTTTACAATGCTGTACCATTCGCTGCTCGCCTCGGGCTCAGTTGACAGCGCAAAGCACCTTGCAGGAGGCATACTGGGCCACGGCGACCTCGGGGTCACAACCCGGGAAAAGTCCTATGCCCTGCCCGGATACTACATACAGAACGAGAAAAGGATACTTAACGACAGGTGCATTGAGGAGATGAAGTTTGTCATCCGCTACCTCAGGTTTCTCTGGATGCTCTCATCGGTTGCAGGCCACGGCGCGCAGTGCAGCCGGGGCGTGCAGAAGGCCGGCTGGATAAAGGCATCAGAAATAATCCGGAGTGTTGCAGGCTCTGTCAGGAAGCGCTGGCTTGATGCGTACCTGGACACGCTGGAAAAGCATTCGATACCCGGTCTCAAGAGGCGAATAATGCGCGAGAACAGCCCGAGGCTTGAGCAGAAGCTCATGGTTCAGGAGCGCCTCCTGGCAAAAAGAGCCGAATTCACAGGCGCTGCTCAAAGGATTATGGACGACATGCCCGGGCCTTTGCAAATGCCGGAGGTCGGGGAAATCTATTTAAGCGGCAGCAGAACCCTGCCTGTCCTCCTTACGCCGGAGCAGGCCATCCAGCTCAGGGTGTCCATTGTCAGCCTGCCAAGGGAAGTTGATGTGTAATGTGTGGAATACTGGGAATTGTAGGGGAAAAAGCCTTCAGCGTGAAATCCAGCCTGCTTTCAGCGCTTCGCAGGCTGGAGTACAGGGGCTATGACAGCTGCGGCTATGCAACAGGAAAGGGGACTCTCTGCAAGGCGACAGGATACATACAGAACCTTGAGTGCAAGGACGAAAAAACAAGTATTGCAATAAGCCATACCCGCTGGGCAACCCACGGGGGAATAACCAGGGAAAACGCGCACCCGCACAGGAGCGGCGACCTTTACCTTGTCCATAACGGGATAATTGAGAATTTTGCAGACCTCAAGAAGAAGCTTGAGGACAAGGGCTATGCTTTTGTAAGCGATACAGACAGCGAAGCTATTGCGCATTTCCTTTCGGACAGGCTCAGGGACGGCCTGTCCCCCGGCGAGGCAATGAAGGAATTCATAAACACGGCAAGGGGCACATTTGCCGTTCTGTGGTTTCGCAAGGGCGAAGAGACTCTGTATGCAATGAAGCGCGACAGCCCCCTTGTCCTTGGCCTGTGCCCTGGCCGGTATGTCCTGGCATCGGACATCTACGCCTTCAGCGACGAGACAGACCGTGCCATATTTTTCGACGATGAGGAGTATGCCGTAATAACAAGCAGCGGGTATGAGTTTTGCGACTGTTTCGGCGACAGGCTGGAGAAAGACATTAGCAGGTTTGAGTGGAAGGAGAAGGCGCAGACGAAGAAGCAGTACGCCCACTACATGCTAAAGGAAATATACGAGCAGCCCGAGGCAGTAAGCAGGCTTGTTAACGAGCTCAGAACCACAGAGAAGAAGCGGCTCGGGGATTTCGCAGAGCTTGTGAAATCCAGCAGGTCGGTTGTGTTTCTCGCATGCGGGTCAAGCTACCATGCCAGCCTTGTGGGTTCGTTTCTCTTCACGCAGCTTGGCATCCGGGCAAGCTCGGTTATTGCAAGCGAGTCTGAGCACTTCCTGCTTGTTGACAGGGACACGCTGGTAATACCGGTCAGCCAGAGCGGCGAGACAATGGATGTTGTGTCTGTCCTTAAGGACATCAGGCTTAAGAAGGCAAAGATAGCATCAATTGTCAATGTGCCATACAGCACAGTCCAGCGCCTCT
>CAZFZC010000110.1:0-4445 GCA_964523155.1 uncultured Methanosarcinales archaeon | reverse complement strand
CTCCGGGCCGGGGATCGCAGCATTTTCCAAGCTTGACCTGGATGTTCCTGTCAGGCACAACAAGCGATGAGTAGTTTCTCTCGGGCTGGTCCTCGTCTGCCCTGACCTTGCTGTCTGCGTCCGACTCAATTTTTAGCGCCTGGCGAATTTTGCTTCGCGCCTTGCTGGTTTTGACAAACTTGAGCCACTGGCGTGATGGCCTGGCATTCTTCTGAGTGACAATCTGCACCACGTCGCCGGCACTGAGAACCGTGTCAAGGGGCACAAGCTTCTCGTTCACAAGGACCTTTGAGCACGTGTTGCCGACTGTGCTGTGGATTTCGTAGGCAAAGTCAACAGGCGTTGAGTTATCAGGCAGGCTGACAGGGTCGCCCTTGGGCGTGAAAACGATAATTTCCTTCTCAAACAGGTCAATTTTCAGGGTCTCTATGAAGTCCCTTGCGTCCTCTGCGGTCTGCCTCCACTCCAGAACCTGCTTAATCCAGGCAATCTTGCGGTCAAAGCGCTTGTCACGCTCAGTCCCCTTGTATCGCCAGTGCGCTGCAATCCCGTCCTCGGCAATCTGGTGCATTTCCTCGGTGCGTATCTGGACCTCGAGTATCTTGCCGTGGCTGCCCACGACAGCCGTGTGAAGGCTCTGGTAGCCGTTTGCCTTGGGGGTTGCAATATAGTCCTTGAACTTCTTTGGGATGGGCTTCCAGGTGTCATGCACGATTCCCAGGGCAGCATAGCAGTCAGGGATTGTCCTGGTAATTATCCTTATTGCAATGAGGTCGTATATCTCGCTGAAGTCCACGTTCTTGCGCTTCATCTTCTTGTAGATGCTGTAGAAAAACTTGGCCCGGCCGACAACATCTGCGCTGATTCCCTTTGCCTCAAGCTTTTTCCTGATTATGTCAATGAACTCCCTTGTCTTCTCATCGCGCTCGCTGCGCTTCTCGTTTATCCTGTCGCGCAGTTTCTGGTAAACTTCGGGCTCCAGGTAGCGAAGCGAGAGGTCCTCAAGCTCGCCCTTCATCTGCCACATGCCCAGCTTGTGCGCTATGGGCGCATAAATACTCAGGGTTTCTGCAGCAATGCGCTCCTGCTTTTGGGGCTTGACCGCCTTGAGCGTGCGCATGTTGTGCAGCCTGTCTGCAAGCTTAATCAGCATTATCCTCATGTCCTTGGCTGTGGCAAGCAGAATCTTTCTCAGGTTCTCTGCTGTATAATCATCCTTGGACTCAAAATGCACCTTGTCAATCTTGGTGACTCCCTCCACAAGGCCGGCAATTTCTGTCCCAAATTCCTGCTTGATGCGCTTGAGCGTAACCGGAGACTCCTCTACAGTGTCATGAAGGAAAGCCGCTGCAACAGTAGAGGACTGGACCTTGAGCCCTATCAGGATCTTTGCAACCTCTATGGGGTGCTGCACATAGGGCTCGCCTGTCTCGCGCAGCTGGCCCTCGTGGGCAATGTTTTTTGCGAAATTGTAGGCTTTCTCAATCAGCCTCAGGTCTGCCTTGGGGTTGTACTCAAGTATGAGCCTCTCAATTTCCTCGATTTCAGTCATGGTATCAGGTAATGCTTAGGCGCCTTTTAAAGGTTTTGCGGCTGCGCAGGCGAACCCGGGGATTAACTATATATACGTGGAGGGTTTTGGCATGTGGCATGCTGTGCCTCGGGATAGAGTCGACCGCGCACACATTCGGCGCTGCAGTGGTTGACTTCAGGGGAAAAGTGCTCTCAAACGAGAAGGACTCCTACACAACGAAGGACGGGGGAATGATACCTGCGCTGGCAGCCGAGCATCACGTGGATGTTTGCCACAGAGTGGTCAGGCAGGCGCTTGGCAGGCGCCCAGTCAAGGACATTTCGCTCGTGTCGTTCTCGCAGGGCCCAGGGCTTGGGCACACGCTAAGGGTTGGGGCGGCGGCGGCAGTTTCCCTTGCGCTGCAGAACAGGATTGCAATTGTGGGAGTCAACCACTGCATCGCGCACCTGGAGATAGGCAGGCTCATGTGCAGGGCAAAGGATCCGGTGATGCTGTATGCAAGCGGCGCAAACACCCAGGTCATAGCCTTTGCAAGCGGCAGGTACAGGATTTTCGGGGAAACACTTGACATCGGCATCGGGAATTTCATCGACTGCGCAGGCAGGGAGCTTGGCCTGGGCTTTCCCGCAGGCCCGATGTTTGAGAAGCTTGCCCTGAAGGGAACGCACTATATAGAACTGCCGTACGCTGTCAAGGGCATGGACGTGTCCTTCGGGGGAATGCTGACAAATGTGAAGCACAAGATAAAAAGCGGCAGGCATAAGCGGCAAGACCTGGCATACAGCATCCAGGAGACAGCCTTTGCGATGCTTATTGAGGTAAGTGAGCGCGCGATGGCCCACCTTGGGCGAAGCGAGCTCCTTCTTGGCGGGGGGGTTGCATGCAACAGGCGGCTGCAGGATATGGCAGAAGTGATGTGCAAAGAGAGGAAGGCAAGGGCATATGCTCCGCCCAACGAGTTTCTGGTTGACAACGCAGCAATGATAGCGTGGCTTGGAATACTCAAATACAAAAAGCAGAAAAAAAGCGACACTGACCTGAAAATCCGGCCCTATGAAAGGACGGACGAGGTTGATGTCAGCTGGCGCTCTCTAGCAGCTTCCCGACGGAACAGAGCCCCCTGAGAGGGTTGCATCGCATCCTTCGCCCGGATTGTACGTGCAGTACTGCGTCTTGACAGTCTGGGCGTCAAGGCCTGAAAACTTGTAGCGGTTGTTTGCAAGCCAGGTTGGCGAGGCGCTTATCCCAAGCGAGTCTGCAATCAGGATGTCCTCTCTTAGCAGCTGCGCGCCCTCCTCACTGTCAAAGCATTCCTGGACACTCTCTATGTCAACGCCGACGTCTGCAGCGCACCCCTTCCAGTCAATTCCCTTTACGCCCTTATCGCTCCTGCAGTAAATGTAGTCAAACCACACTGCTGGGCTGTGCTCTTTGACGCAGAGCTGGATTATGTCCTCGTCAACCTCGTACTGGCCGTGCAGGCTTGAAAACCCTGATGCTGTCTCGCTGGCAATGTAGTGGACCTCGTAATCCATGTCCGGGAAGTTGTCTGCAACCTCCTTTAGCGCCTTGACTGCGAGCCTTCCGTAGGGGCAGTCGCTCATTGTAAAGACTGTCAGGTGCCCATCCTTTTCCGGCCTGCACTCAAGGGTGCTTTCGCATGTCGGGTCACTGCAGTCAACAAGCCCGTTGCCTGTGTCATCCATCCCGTTGGTGCAGATTTCTGCAGCAGGGTCAAACTGTGCGCCGATGCGAAGAGATGTGTATGCCCCGGCAGGCTCAAGGTAGCGCTGCACGCTTGAGTAGCCCTCTGCTGCCTCGACACTCTCGTCAAACAGTACTGCAGGCAGGGCCTTTAGCCCTGAATCCTCGTAGAGCTTTTTGCCCTCAGCGCTCCCGTAGTCATACTCTTTGAGGCTAAGCCCCGGGAAAAGCCCCTTGAGCTGGCCCACAAGGGAGGTTGTGTCGCACTCTGCGCAGCGCTTGTCATTCAGGAGCATCGCATTGACCTTTGTGGGCGGGGGAATCTCTGCGCAGGCATCTGGCCTCTCAGTTTCAAAGGAACTGCATATTGCCCGAAGAAAATCATTCTCGCTCCTGCCGCCGCTGTACCTTGCGCCGTCTATGTATATTGTCGGGCTGCCTGTTGCGCCCGCTGCTGTGCTTTTTGCAACACTTGCGCTGTGCAGCTGTTTTCCCTCGTCGCTTTCATAGCACTCGCGGATTTTTTCTGTGTCAAACCCGGCTGCCTGTGCGCAGGATTCCCAGTTGCCCGGTATCTGGGCCATGTTCTGGTTCTGGCAGACTATCATATCCATATAACTTTCAGGGTGATACTTTGCAGCGCAGAGCTGGACAATGTTCCCCTCAACCTCTGTCTGGCCGTGCAGGCTCCGGAAAGTCCCATCTCCGTTGTCGTTTGCAATATAGTCAATGCCAAAGTCAACAGCATCCCCAAGCCTGGAAAGCACAGGCGCAATTGCATCCTGTACCTGCGTGCCGTAGGGGCACTTGCTCATGACATAGAAGTCAACCGCGACCTGCTCGCCCTTATAACTATCATCCTGGACTGCAGGCTCATCTTCTGACATCAGGGCGTATGCCAAAACCCCGATAAGTACGAGGCCGACTGCAAACGCAGCAACCCACCCTGCCATGCTGTAATTTTTTTCCGGCTCCCTTTTGACCGGCTCTGCCTTTTTCTGCCTGTGCTGTTTCCTTTGTGATTTCCTGTGCTTTGCCATCATAACACCCCTGTGCAGACTTCGGATTTGCATTTTGTATATAAAGTTTTCTTTGAATCCCCCGTCCCCAAAACCCCTGGCGCAAGCTGCGGATGTGCAGCACCACGCATCCAGTTGGATGCATCTGGTTGGATAAATCCTACGTGCAGGAGATATTGCAGGGAGCA
>CAZFZC010000109.1:0-4662 GCA_964523155.1 uncultured Methanosarcinales archaeon | reverse complement strand
GCCTACCTGGTTGTGAAACGACACACCGCCGAAAACTGCCGCGGCGCGAAGGCCTTTCCAGGCTGAAAAATAGCCAACCTCGGCTGCAACCTGCAGGGCAAGCTCCCTTGTCGGAGCCAGGACCAGCGCCTGGACACCCTGCCCCTTCCCTGCCCTGGTTATTATCCCGGCAGAAAACGCCAGGGTTTTGCCGCTGCCGGTCTTTGAGCCTGCAATAACATCCCTGCCTGCAAGCACAAGCGGAATTGTCTTTTCCTGCACCTCTGTAGGCGCTGCAATGTTTTTCTTCCTAATGGACTCAATGAACTCTTCAGGGAGCCCCATATCATCAAAATTCATATTTTCTACCTCGTAATTCATTCAGATTTGCTGCGAAGAAAAAGTCAGACCGCATACCGCTTTTTCTTCTGGCCTTGTCTGTAATTCACCTGGGTTTGCCGCCTCTTTATAAATGTATTGGCCCGCAGCTCCCCCTTCCCGAACCTGCAGGCCAATGGCAGCTTGGCACAACACCCGCGCGATGCGCCGTAACCTGTTTTGGCGAAGAAGGCTGGCAAGGCTGGCAGGCATGCTGTGCACTCCCGGAAATCAAGAACCCGTAAGCTCGCTATGGGGTATGTCACTTGTCAAGCCTAAGATGATTTATACTCACAGCAGGGTTCTTGGTCATGATTTCCATCCCTGCCGCCAAGCTGGCGGGGTCATCATAAATGGCCAGAACTCCGGGGAAACCAGCAGAAGCATCACCAACAACAAATTTTAAATACAACCTCTTGACCCAGAAAGCCAACACGAGGAGTGAGATTATCGTAACAAGGCAAAGAGAATGTATTTCAGACCTTACTGCAGAGAAGCGCATGCTTCTGCACACAAGTCCTGCTTAGGTTTGTCTGGCTTTGCCTTTCTGTTTCTGGGGTGGCTGCAATGGAGATAGGCTGCAGGATACCTAAAGACTACTTTGTCACAAAGGGCTGCGGCGAGAGCAACATAACTGTCCATGCAGGCTCATACCACCTTGCGCTGCGCTGCGCAGGAATAGAGATGTGCAACATCATGACTTACTCTTCAATTCTGCCTGCTGTTGCCAGGGAAGTGAAAAAACCAAGGCTTGTGCACGGCTCTGTCATGGAGACCATCATGGCTGTTGCCGACACGACCATGGGAAAAAGGGCAACCGCCGGCCTGGCTGTCGCCTGGCTCTACGACCGCAGCGCAAAAAAGCGCTGGGGAGGGTTTGTTGCAGAGCAGCACGGCAGCTTTTCGGAGAAGACAGCAAGAAAGCTTCTGTGTGACAGCATACATGAGCTGTACCGGAACGGGTATTCAGACAGATACGAGCTGGGGGATGTCCATTACATCATCGAAAGCTTTGTACCAGAAAAGAAATACGGCACTGCGCTAGCTGCGATATGTTTTACGAGCTATGTTCTGCCGGGAGGTGACAAATGAAAGCGCTGGGAAACCATCTTTTGATAGAGCTGTATGACTGCAATGAAGAAATAATAAACAGCCACAGCAGGGTAGAGAGCCTTCTGAAAGAGGCTGCAAGGATAAGCGGGGCAACAATCGTCGAGTCAGTGTTCCATAAGTTCAACCCTCACGGGGTGTCGGGTGTTGTTGTTATAGCCGAAAGCCACCTGACCATACACACATGGCCCGAGTATGGCTACTGCGCGCTTGACATTTTCACCTGCGGCGAGAGCGTTGACAGCGAGAAGGCGCTCCGGTTCCTCAAGCAGGGAATGCAGGCGGGCGGAATAAGCGTCACAGAGAACAGAAGGGGCATACTGAACCTGCCTGTTGTCAGGCACAAGCCAGATGCAAAATGAAGCCGCACTGGCTGCTTGACAGGTGGTTTGAGTCGTGGTGCGATACAGCCGGAATGACTGCAGGAATCGAGGTTCAAAGGGAGATTGAGAGCTACAGCTCAAAGTATCAGAAGATACAGGTTTTCCAGACATGCTACGGCAGGCTTCTTGTCCTGGACGGCACGTTCATGCTTACTGAAGCGCACGAATTCACCTACCATGAGATGATTGCGCATCCTGCGATGCACGTCCATCCGAACCCCAGGAAGGTTCTTATTGTGGGAGGCGGCGACGGCGGCGCTGCGCGCGAGGTCCTTAAGCATGATGTTGACGAGGTGCACCTGTGCGAGATTGACGAGGAAGTCATAAACGTTACAAAGCGCCACTTTCCCTCGCTGGCAGGGGCCTTTGACGACCCGCGGCTCAAGGTTCACATTGCAGACGGCGCTGACTTTGTGCAGAAAAACGCAGGGTACGACGTAATACTTGTGGATTCCACAGACCCGGTGGGCCCGGGCAGGGTTCTCTTTGAACAGAAATTCTACCGGAACCTTGTGAAGGCAACAGGTCCGGATGGAATCATTGTGTCCCAGTCGGAAAACTTTTTCTGCGAAATGGATGTCATTCTCAGGTTGCACAGGACCGCAGGAAAGCTGTTTTCCAGGGTCAGGTACTACAACGCCATGGTGCCGTTTTATCCTGCAGGGGCTATTGGATTTATGTTCTGCTCAAAAGTGCACAGCCCCCTGGCTGTGCTGGACAAGGAAATAAGGGGCCTTAAGTACTACAGCAGGGACATCCATGCAGCGGCCTTCGCGCTGCCTGCCTTTGCCCAGAAGCAAATCTACCAGGAGTCATAGCGTATGTTTTCTTCCCGGAACTTGTTGTGCAGAGCCTGCCTTGCTGCCGCAACGCCGATGCAAATTACGTTCAGCGGGACTGCATCAGCAGGCAGCATGAGAACCTTTCGCACAAGCGAAATCTTCTCCCTGTCAGGATAGACTGCTGTCCAGACAGCCCCGTAGCCGCACGCATGCGCTGCAAGGAGGATGTTCTGGGTTGCGGCTGAGCAGTCCTGCACCCAGTAGTCTGCGTAGAGGCTGTCTTTGCCAGGCAGCCCGACAACCACAATTCCTGTCCCTGCCCCTTCCAGCATCTTTGCGTAGGGCAGGCCGGTTGAGAGCTGTTTAAGCTTTTCTTTGTCCCTGACAACAACAAACCTCCATGGCTGCAGGTTCATTGCGCTTGGTGCTGCCATCGCAGCCTCAAGAAACACCCTCAGGGCATCGTCCGGCACCTGCTCCCCTGTAAACGAACGCACGCTAGACCTTGTTAGTATCGCCTCAATTACATCCTGCATTTTGGCCCACGTGCAAGGCAGCATGCTGCATGGTTCTTAAACCCTTGCTTTAATTACTAAATTTTTTTTCCAAAGCTCTTAAATAATATGGGTTCACACTTCAGGACGGGTGATAAAATGCCAGCAAACGCAGGAGACGAGGTTTCTGTGCAGTACACAGGAACGCTGGACGACGGGAGCATATTTGACTCGTCAGAGAAACAGGGCAAGCCGATACAGTTCACTGTCGGCCAGGGCCAGGTCATAGCGGGATTTGAGAAGGCAATTGTCGGTATGGAGGTTGGCCAGGAAAAAAATATAACCATAACGCCTGATGAAGCCTACGGCAGGCGCAGGCAGGACTTGGTTCAGAAGATGCCAAAGGAAAAAGTTAGCATAGGCCAGGAGCCAAAGAAAGGAATGATGCTCATGGTCGGCCTGCCAGGCAAGCAGCAGTTTCCGGCAACAATAGCAGACGTTGACAATGAGACTGTGACTCTGGACATGAACCATCCGCTGGCAGAAAAGAACCTGCACTTCAGGCTCAGGCTAGTTGACATACACAAACCCTCAGGCCAGTGACATCCCTTTCCGAAAGCTCATCGGGCCACAGCTTTGGCAAAGGAAAAACGGCCCCCATTTTCCATTCCGAAGCTCAAGCCTGCGGCCGCAGGCACAGGTTTTTTCGATAGTCTTGCGCAGGTGCTCCCTGCAGACAGGCACCCCCTGACTGTTCTTGACCAGTGCCTGCCTTCCGCAGAACGGGCAGGCATATTCCCTGTAGTGGCCCCATATTTTTCTCATAATCCGCCATTTCTGCCCTGGTATTTAAGCCTTTGGCAGCGCAAAGAATATAAAACCCTTTGCAACCCCACTCAGCCATGCCAACGTACGACTACAAGTGCAGGGAATGCAAGACAGAGTTTGAGGTTACTGCATCAGTGTCCGAGAAGGAAAAGCTCGCGCCGGCCTGCCCGAAGTGCAAAAGCCAGAAGACCTTTCAGGTCTTCAGGAAGCTGACAGCTGTTGATGACATGAAGACGGGCGAGGACGACTCAAAGGACGAGCCTGACATGCCAGGCGGCATGGGGGGCTATCCGGGGATGGGAGGCTACCCCGGCTGCGGCGGCATGTGCGGATTCTGAGCAGCATATCCATTATTTCTGGTTTTGGCCAGACATGGTTCTGCAACACAAAAAAAGCCCATATGGAAGTTGCACCCGTCAGGGCATTTTAACAATAGCCAAAACATCTTAAGGGCAGCATAAAGCTGTCCAAAGCCCCTGGGGAGATTTGCACTCCCGACCTGCTGCTTACGAGGCAGCCGCAATAGCTGCTATGCTACAGGGGCGATAATTGTATACAGTGGGCTTGACCGAATGGTCAACCCACTTCTTTTTATCAAATTTTTTGTAAAAATTTGGCCGCAACAGCCTATGCTACAGGGGCGATAATTGTACACAGTGGGCTTGACCGAATGGTCAACCCACTTCTTTTTATCAAATTTTTTGTAAA
>CAZFZC010000108.1:0-4685 GCA_964523155.1 uncultured Methanosarcinales archaeon | reverse complement strand
CTAAAGCAGTATGTCTACGGCTCATAGCCCTATTTGCGAAAGGATTTTTTCGGCTTCAAACCTCTCCAGGTCTGCATAACCCTGGCCTGTCCCAAGGAAAAGTATGGGTTTTTTGGTCACGTGGCTGACTGAGATGGCTGCCCCGCCCTTCTCGTCAACATCCGCCTTGGTAAGGATAAGGCCGTCAATCCCCAGGGCATTGTCAAAAGAGCGCGCCTGCTCAACGCAGTCGTTTCCTGTAATGGATTCGCCCACAAAGAGCTTAAAGCTGGGCTTTGCAACCCTGACCATTTTCTGCATCTCTGCCATAAGGTTCTCGTTTTTGTGCTGCCTTCCCGCTGTGTCTATCAGCACCACGTCAATATTCTTTGCCTTTGCGTATTTGACAGCGTCAAATGCAACAGCTGCAGGGTCTGAGCCGTAGTCGTGCCTAATCAGGCGGATCTGCAGCCTGTTTGCGTGCTCCTCGAGCTGCTGTATTGCTGCTGCGCGGAACGTGTCTGCCGCTGCAATTACGCAGGAAAATCCGTCCTGCCGAAACATGCTCGCAAGCTTTGCAATTGTTGTTGTCTTGCCTGCGCCGTTTACTCCAACAAACATCACAACAAAAGGCCTATTGCCTCTGGCAAGCTCAGTCAGGCTGGGAGGTGTAAGAAAAATTTCCTGCAGGGAACTGCGAAGAGCGTTGGTTACAGCCTCCCTGGTCCTGCCCAGGGCGAACCTTTGTTTGACAAGGGCGGCTTTCATGTCAGAGCGTATCCTGTCAACTGTCTCAAGTGCAACATTGTTCTCAAGCATTGCAACCTCAAGGTCGGAGAAAAGCTCATCAAACCTGTCATCAGAGAGGCTTGCGCTTGTGACAGTTTCCCGTATGCGCCGGAACAGCCCGGGTCTGGGCTCGTTTTTGCTTTCTTTGCCTGCCAATGTCTCTCCTTCTACCGGCGCAGGCCCTTTTGGCTCTTTGCTTTCCTTTGCAGCCTTCCCTGCCGGGGCCTGGGCACTTGGCTCACTGGCTGCAATGTCAGCAGCAGGGTGTTTGGCGCCTCCTGCTATGGGTTCTATAGGCTCTTCCTGCGTGTCCCCGGCAGGCTGGGGCACAGCTGAACTCTGCGCGTCCCTGGAAAACTTTCCTACTGCTGACCTGAGCTTTTCCTTGAGAAACCTAAACATTCTTAATCATTCCCCTGAGTTCCTTTTCCAGTGCCTCGCTTGCCCTGGAATATTCAGAAAGCTCAGCTGCCACAGCCTGCCTGAGCTCTTCAAGCCCTTTTCTTTGGCCCTTGAGAAGGGACTTTGTATCCTCAACTGACTTTTCAACTACAGTTCCCATGCCCACGTTTACAAGCAGCCTGTCGGTATTTCCTGCGAAAGCCCGCAGGAATATCCCTGATGAAAGCGGAGCAAGTATGGGGGTTCCCTCGGAAACTCCCTTAAGCGAATCCAGGCTCTGGAGCAAGTACTCAATCTCAACAAGCTTGCCCCTGACCTCCTCGGCCTGGGCAGCAAGCGAGCTGACATGCTCCTCTATTGCCTTGTACTGGCTGTACTTTTGCCTGATTTCCTCTTTCATCTTTTCTGCATCCTCTTCATGAGCTTTTCCACGTTTGCGCCTTTCATTCCCTTTACCAGCTTTCTTCCCATCCTGTACTGCTTGATAAGCTCGCGGATGTCGCCTGTGCTTGTGCCTGAGCCCCTGGCTATTCTCTCGATGCGCTTTCCTGTAAGTATCTGCGGGTCCTCAAGCTCGTCTTTTGTGAAGCTGTTCATTGCATGCTTCCAGATCTTTAGCTTTTCTTCCTGGACATTGAGGACATCCTTTGGCAGCTTCATCTGGCCAAAGCCCGGAATCATTTCCATGAGCTTTCCCAGGCTTCCCATTTTCTGCATTGCCTGCATCTGCTCGTAGAGGTCAATTAGGTTGAAGTCGCCCTTAAGTAGGCGCTTTGAAAGGTCTTCGGCCTGCTCTTCGGTGATTGCCGAGCGCGCTTTCTCAAGAAGCGCCTCCAGGTCGCCCATCCCAAGAAGCCTGCCTACAAACCCCTTGGGCCGGAACTCTTCCATATCATCAATCCTTTCGCCTGTGCCAATGAACTTGACACCTGCGCTTGTTGCTGTGCACGCGCTGAGCGCGCCCCCGCCGCGGGCTGTCCCGTCAAGCTTGGTGATTATTACGCCTGTTACGCTGCAGGTCTCATGGAACTTTTGCGCCTGGGACATCGCTGCCTGGCCAATGTCAGCTGAAAGCACCAGCAGGTTATCGTCCGGGGCAAATGATTCCGCAATTCTCCTGAGCTCCCCGATGAGGTCGTCGGAAAGCGCGTCCCGTCCCGCAGTGTCAAGTATGACAATATCTGCCTTTGCGCCTGCCCCCTTAAGTATCTTCAGGGGGTCTTTTTCGTTTTTTATGCCGTGAAACATTGCGCCTGCCTGGCCTGCCAGGGTCTGGAGCTGCTCGTAGGCAGCAGGACGCCAGGTGTCTGTCTGGACAAGCAGGACTTTTCTGCCGCGTTTGGTGTAGTACTTGGCAAGCTTTCCGGCAGTTGTTGTCTTGCCTGAACCAAAGAGGCCGACAAGCATTATCTTGTGGGGGGTTTTTAGGGCAATACCTGTCTTTTCGCCTCCAAGGAAGCGGACAAGCTCCTCATATACTATGTTTATCAGGTGCTCTTTCTTTGTGAGAGCCGCAGGCGTCTTTTCATCCCGTATCCTCTGCCTTATCTGCTCTGTCAGGCCGAGCACCAGCTTGACATTGACGTCAGCCTGCAGGAGTGCTCGCTGTATATCCTTTACAAGCTCGTTAATCAGCTTATCATCCACAAAAACGCTTTTTGCAATCTTTTGAAGTGTGGACTTGAGGCTTTCGCCAAGTTTTTCTAGCATGGGGGCCAAAGAAACGGGGGTTGTTTTTAAATGTTTAGGGAGGGCTACAGAAAACCTTTTATATCTGGTATTCCTGGCTTTAGGGCAGCAAATAAAAAAGGTGGTGAATATCGCAGAATTTGTCGCACTGGAAAAAGATATTGAAGTGAACGGGGAGACAGTCCTCTCAGTTGTCAAGGGGATGGGGATATTCCATGACAAGGCATACGAGATCCTGGAGAGGCACGGTATCAAGAATCCTGAACCCGGACAATGGTACCCGCAGCAGGCTTGGCTTGACGCATTCAAGGAGATATCTGTCCTGGTGGGACAGAACGCATTGTGGGAGATAGGCAAGAAAATCCCTGAGAATGCACAGTGGCCGCCCCATGTCAAGTCAGTTCCCCAGGCCCTGGGCTCTATTGACATAGCCTACCACATGAACCACAGGAAAGAGGGCAAGGTGCTTTTTGACCCGGGCACAGGCACAATGGAAGAGGGAATTGGCCACTACACCTTTTTGCGCCAGACAGAAAGGGAGGGCCGTGTGGTCTGCGACAACCCATATCCATGCTCGTTTGACATGGGAATTATCCAGGCTGCTGCAGACCAGTTTGCGCTTAAAGATGAGATTATTCAGTTCCTTCATGATGAATCTGGCTGCAGGAAGAATGGTGATAAGAGCTGCACCTACATCGTGAAGTGGTAGGCGGCTTTCAAGCATTTTTCAGCGCAAGGGTTTTTACTGGCTTTGCTGAAGGATTCAAAGAGAAAAGTATAAGACTAGCTATTGAGACCGAAATGTTACCTATGGCTGGGTAATGCATACCACATGGTTTGATATGGGGTTCTTGATTTGAGGTATGAGTACACAGGGAGTGTGTGGCCTGCTTACGCATTCTACAACCCGACTGATGCAGATTACCAGGTCTGTATGCGGACAGAGCTGGCCTTTTAGGAAAAGGAAACTTAAACGCAAGCAATGAAACAGACATATCGTTTAGATATCTGAAAGAGATAGTGTCGTATCTGGATGAGCCCTGCTGCCTTCTTTGGGGCTGGGCGGTACATATAATTGTCAATGAACGCTTTCTGAAAAGTAAGGGTTATCCATACATCGGCTCAAGGGATATTAACCTGGGGTTTACTGACGTAACAGCCGCCGGAAAAGCAATTGCCACACTTGAGGAGATGGGGTTTCGGAAACTGCCCTTCAGGTTCTTTAAAGAAATACATTCGGAGACAATGAGGGAATTAAGTCAAAAAGAAGCTGGAACCCAGCTGCACAACATATTTCCCATGTATGTGGATATCATTGTCTCAAAGACAGGTCACTTGGCAAAAAGAGCGCTTGGTTTTATGCCAATTGATGAGCCGCTACTTAGGTTTGCCTTTGGAAACAACTGCCGAAAACCCGCACTGTTTGGCAAGAAAATAATAGTCCCTTCGCCAAAACTTTTGGCAGCCATGAAAATGCGCTCTATTGAGCACAGAGACAAAGACCATAAAAGACTTAAGGACTTATGCGATTTGACTGCATTGTTCCTGTACTCTGGTACTAACCTCCATAGTCTGCGCAAGGGAATCTTGGAATTCTGCAACTACAAACAGATTGTCAAGGGGCTCAATGTCATTGCAAAAGAAGATATCATAAAGGCTTCAAATGTGCTATCGGTTGAAAGTGGCATAATAATTGAACTGATTGACAGGATTAGGGAGAAAGGAAACTAGCCAAAATACGATTGTCCTGAAAGTATTTAATTTGGCCACTCATTTTGGGTAAATGAGCAAAAGGTTATGTAGTTCTCAGATATCGGCCAGAGTGG
>CAZFZC010000107.1:0-4704 GCA_964523155.1 uncultured Methanosarcinales archaeon | reverse complement strand
AATCTTTAACACCACTTGCGTATAGTAAGAAGGGCAGGGGCGCTGGCTTTGCAAGCCCCTGTTTTTCAGGTTGTGCTGCAGAAAGAATTATATATTCATGGCAGCAAACCAAATGCTGTGGAAATAAACAGGATAACCATAATAAGGCAGAGAAAGCCCCTCAGGAGGGATATTAACGAAGAGCTGCAGTGGCTTGGGAGTTCGCTGGGCCTCTTCAGCCTGCGGGACAGGGACAGAAGCTGCTTTCGCATATTCATCGAGCTGCTCAAGACAACTAAGGCGGGAAGCGGCGCAAGCAGCGATGAAATCGCCTACAGGCTGAACCTTTCAAGGGGAACGGTTGTCCACCACCTCAAAAAGCTGGGGGGCTCGGGATTAATCACCATGCGAAACAAGCGATACATTCTGCGTGTTGACAGCCTGACTGCCCTTGTCGAGGAAGTCAAGAAGGATGTTGACAGGATACATGGTGATTTACGGGAAGTAGCAGAGGATATTGACAGGAAGCTGGGGCTTTAGGGCAGAGTAGCCACAGGAAAGTAAAGACAAAACTTTAAATAATACATATCGAAGGCATGTATCTGGCAGGGGTTAGGGGGATACTCGCCTGGGTTGAGGCAGAGGGGCAGCAACCTGCCAAAAAAGAGGGGTTGAGATTCATGTTTAAGACAAAGGCCGACCTGTTGGTTGAATTCTTGGAGTCAAAGAAGGAAGCGTCCATTGATGAGCTTGTGACTCTCCTGGACACAACTAAGGAGGTTATACTGGCATACGCCCAGTACCTTGAGGATGCAGGGATTCTGACTGTGCATTTCCGGCCCGCGCCAAAGCTGGTCTTTGTTAAGAGCCCGGAGGCGGAAATTGAGTTTCGCGACGAAAAGGAGGTAATCAACAAGATAAAAATACTCCTTGAGGTTAACAAGCTCAAGGATGTGAACAAGCTTCTATATGACCTGTACACTGTATCCAAGAAGACAAAAGACGACAGGTATATGTCCATGTACAAGAAAGCCTATGACTTTTTCTATGAGTACCTCAAGAAGATGAACATTGTCCAGATGCCTGCTGACAAGAGAAAGGAAAAGGTGAAGGAGCTTATCAAGGAGGTTGACAGCTACAGGGTCCATGCAGACAAGTTCATCATGTATGTCCGCGTAATTAAGCAGGAGTTTGAGCTGGTTCCCTACTACATACTGTCGCTGCTCGAGTACGGCCGTGTGACAGAGCTTATAATGGAGCGGATAAAGGAGGAGATTGTCCGAAACATAAGCATGAAGACTGTGCCCGGCTCCAGCGATGAGGAAGAGAAAATTGAGAAGGAATTCAAGAGCATGCTCTTTTCCAAGCTCCAGTTCCTCTTTCCAGGGATTCCCGAAACAAAGATTACAGCCTTAACAGAATACATAAAGCTGACAAGCCTTGGGATTGGTGAGATAGAGGTGCTCCTCAAGGATGCTGAGATTGAGGAGATTGTCATCAACAATGCCAACGAGCCTGTATGGGTGTACCACAGGAAGCACGCGTGGCTTAAGACAAACATCATTCCGAAAAACGAGGAAATAATCAAGCACTATGCGACTGTTGCCGGAAGGATTGTCAACAAGGACATAACACTGCTAAAACCTCTCCTGGATGCGCACTTAAGGTCAGGCGACAGGCTCAATGCGACCCTTGGCCCAATCAGCACAAAGGGCAACACCCTTACAATAAGGAAATTTGCAAGCAAGCCATGGACAATTACGCACCTTATCAAGAACAAGACACTGGACTATACAACTTCTGCGCTTATCTGGTTTGCTATTCAGCACGAGCTAAGCCTCCTAATTGTCGGCGGAACAGGCTCAGGCAAGACCAGCACCCTGAATGTCATAAGCAACTTCTTTCCGCCAAACCACAGGATTGTGTCAATTGAGGACACCCGTGAGCTTATACTTCCAGACACCCTGCACTGGGTGCCGCTGCAGACAAGGCTGGCAAACCCTGAGGGCGAAGGCGAAATTAGCATGCTTGACCTTGTTATAAACAGCCTCAGGATGAGGCCGGACAGGATTATAGTCGGCGAAATCAGGCGCAAGAAGGAGGCTGAGGTGCTCTTTGAGGCTATGCACACAGGCCACAGCGTCTATGCCACTCTGCACGCAAACAGCGTTGATGAGGCAATAATGAGGATGACAAACCCGCCCATCGAGCTGCCCAAGACTGTTCTAAACAGCCTTTCGCTCCTGATTGTGCAGAACAGGAACAGGAGAACCGGTCAGCGCAGGACGTTCCAGATTGCCGAGATACTTGAAACAGGCGATGCCAACCTCCTCTTTGAGCTGGACATGGCAAAGGACGAGATGATGCAGATGAACAAGCCCGCAAGGCTTTACAAGACACTCCGGCTGTTCTCAGGACTGAACGAGAACCAGATTCGCGACGACATGAAGGAAAAGATAAGGCTGTTGAGGTTTTTGGTCACAAAGGACATTGACGACGTCCACGAAATAGGCTCAATAGTCGGTGACTACTACTCAAACAAGGACTATGTTTTCAAGAGCCTCTTTGGCAAAAAGCAGGTGGGCAGTTGAGAATACTCACAAGTTTTGTGCGCAGCTATTACCCCGGCATCCGCAGGGACCTTTACATAAGCAATATGGACTATACAGTTGAGAGGTTTGCCAAACTGACTCTGGCAATGAGCCTAATCTGGTCTGTTGTTTTCATGTTCCCCATTGGTTTTTTGCTGTGGGAATGGTTTGTAAAGGATTTTTCCGCCATGGCCCTGTCCATGCTCCTGCCGGCAATATGGCTGGTCTTGTTCGCGTCCCTGTTTCTTCTTATGCTTAAGCTGCCGAGTTTCAACAAGGCAGCCCTTGGCAAAAAAATGGAGGCGGAGGTTGCAGTCACCGGAAGGCGGCTTATGATACAGGTGGAAAGCGGAAAATCCCTGATAAACAGCATAATTGATGTGGCAAAGCACAAGAAGGAGTCAAGCAAGGCGCTTGAGCGGGTTGCATATGACCTTTACATGGGAAAGCCGCTTGAGCGCGCAATCCAGGAGGCGGTTGCAAACTCGCCATCGCCCACCTTCAGGAAGATATTTATCCAGATAAGAAACTCGCTCAAGACGGGAAGCGACATGAAGCACACGCTCAAGGCCGCCCTGGAGGACATAACAAGGGAAAAGATTGTCGAGTTTGAGACTTTCGGCAAGAAGCTAAACCCCCTGGGCCTTTTTTACATGATTTTCGGGACCATTGTTCCAAGCCTGGGCATAGTTATATTTGTGCTGTTCCTCACAATGGTGAACATCCCCATAAAGGGGGGCGTGCTTGTGCTGTTCCTCGTGCTGATACTCTTTATGCAGCTCTTCTTTGTGGTGATATTCGCAAAAATGCGCCCGGAGCTGGAGATATAAAATGCATAAGCGGACACTTGCAGAAAGTGCTGGCAGGTTCTACTCGAATTTCGTTGACCGCAACCGCATGCGCGAAAGGTGCGTGCGCGCGGGATACGCAGACATACCCTACACAGCCATAGGCCGCTCGATATTTCTGACATTCGTGATTTCGCTGGCAGTATATTTCCTGATAATCTACAGGACAGGCCTCCTGTCATATGACTGGGTGTTTGTTGCTGTTACAAGCCTTGTCTTTTATGCGGTCATTGAGGGCATCACCCTTCTTGTCTTTTTAGTTGGGCTGCAGCTGTTCTTGTCAGTAAAGGCTTACGAACGGACCCAGCGAATTGAGGACAGCCTGCCACTTTTCCTCAGGGAATTTTCAACCAACCTTAAGGCCGGAAGGGAGTTTGTTGACGCCCTGGAGGACAGCCTGAACCCGCAGCTCGGCCCGCTATACGAGGACATGAGGGCTGTCAGCACGAGGATTAGGAGCGGAATCATGACAGAAATGGTGCTCAAGCAGTACTCCGAAAGGTATGACAGCTATGCAATAAACGAGACCTTTGAAATAATACTTGACGCATACAGGGGGGGCGGCAGCACTGCGGAAATTATCGAGAGGATAGCTGAAAACCTTGAGGTCATACACTACCTCAAGAGAAACGCAGTGGCAAGCGTCTCAAACTACATAATATTCACAAGCATTGTCGCGCTAATTGTTGCGCCCTTCCTTTTTGCGCTTTCATACAACCTGCTCTGGCTGATAAAGAATCTGCTTGACAGGCTTGTCCTGACCAACGCAGGGCCAACTTACATGAGCCTTAACCGATCACTTGACATAAATTTTGGGGATTTCACCCTGTTTGCAAAAACCGGCCTCGGCATAATTGCCGGAAGCGCTGCTTCAATAATCGCAATCATCCGCAAGGGAAGCATAAAGAGCGCGCCGGGCACAATAATCATATTTGTGGCAGTTGCAGTTGTTGTTTATATCATTGCAAACACACTGCTCTCCAACCTGTTCATGGCGCTTTTTAGTCTCTGAAAATGGCATTTTACCTGGCTAGCAAGGGAGAGGATTACGTTTTGCGCCGGGCCCTGGAACAGACCCACAGGCTCAACACCAGGGTGCGGGTGCTAACTGAGCTGCAGGCAGAGAAAAAAGACACAGTGGCGCACATGGTTCACACGCCCGGGGGCCAGACAAGGGAGTCTGCCACAGAGAAGCTTCGGGCCATAATCTCCAGACAGACTGAGGAGAACAGGCAGATAACGAAAATACTTAACCATCTCGAAAAGCTGCTCTCGCTTCTTATCCA